>NZ_JASEWO010000011.1:0-48851 GCF_030024295.1 Pantoea sp. Pa-EAmG | reverse complement strand
TTTCATCTCCTGATGGCTGGCGTAAGGTAGATCTCACTCTGAACAACCCGATTTTGTGACGAAGGCATCCTATGACTGATCAAGTTATTTCTCGTAATCCCACCAGCGGCGAAATCATTGCCACTTATCCCCTGCAGAGTGCAGCCGAGCTGGAAACGGCTTTACAGCAAAGCGCCAGCGCCTTTGCGCAGTGGCGTAAGACAGAGATGGCACAGCGCGTGAAGGTACTGCGTCAGCTGGGTGAGCAGCTGCGCCAGCGTCAGGATCAACTGGCTACGCTCGCCACGCTGGAAATGGGTAAACCCATTGCGCAGGCGCGTGCCGAAGTCCTGAAATGCGCCAGCCTGTGTGACTGGTATGCTGAACACGGGCCGGCAATGCTGGCCGATCAGCCCACGCTGGTGGAAAACCAGCAGGCCTGGCAATCGTTTCGTCCACTCGGTGTGATCCTCGGGGTGATGCCGTGGAATTTTCCCTACTGGCAGGTTCTGCGTGGCGCGGTCAGCATGCTGCTGGCGGGCAATACTTACCTGCTGAAACACGCTCCGAGCGTCATGGGCTGCGCCTTGCTGATGCAGGAACTGTTTGCCGCAACCGATTTGCCGCGTGGCGCATTCAATGTGATCAACGTCGATAACGACGGTGTCTCTGCCGCCATTAAAGATCCGCGCGTCGCGGCCATCGCCGTGACCGGAAGCGTGCGTGCTGGTGGGGCTATCGCCGCTCAGGCCGGTGCGGTACTGAAAAAAACCGTGCTGGAGTTAGGCGGCGCCGATCCTTTTATCGTACTGGCGGATGCCGATCTGGATGCAGCAGTGGCCTCAGCGGTCACAGGACGCTACCAGAACAGCGGGCAGGTGTGTATGGCAGCCAAACGCTTCATCATTGAAGAGAGCATCGCAGAAGCGTTTGAGGCGCGTTTCAGCGCAGCCGTGCAGGCACTGAAAGTGGGCGATCCGCTGCAGGAAGAGACTTATATCGGTCCGATGGCACGCTACGATCTGCGTGATGAACTGGATCATCAGGTGCAGGAAACCCTGCAACAGGGTGCACGTCTGGTGCTGGGCGGCCACAAGATCGAGGGCGTCGGCAACTATTATGCGCCAACCATTCTTGCCGACGTCACGCCCGCGATGACCGCTTTTCGTCAGGAGATCTTCGGGCCGGTGGCGGCGATCACCGTCGCGCGCGATGCGCAACATGCACTGCAGCTGGCGAATGACAGCGAGTTTGGCCTGAGCGCCACCGTGTGGAGCGGCAATGAAGCGCTGGCGCAGGAACTGGCAGAGCAGCTGGAAACCGGCGCGGTGTTTATCAACGGCAACGGCGCCTCAGATCCGCGCGTCGCTATCGGTGGCGTGAAGAAGAGTGGTTATGGCCGCGAACTCTCCAGCTTCGGCGTGCACGAGTTCTGTAACATCCAGACGGTGTGGAAAAACCGTCGCTAACCCGGTCGGGGCGCGCCATACTGTGCGCCCCAACTTCCGGAAGCCATCCTTGTATGCAGACGCCAGGCATCCTCATTCTTGCTGCCGGTCTCGGCAGCCGCTTTCGTCAGGCCGGCGGTACCGGGCACAAACTGCTGGCACCGTATCCTGACGATAATGACGTACCTCAGCCGCTGCTGAAGCTGACGCTGCAGCAGGCGCAGCGCAGCGGTTTGCCGCTTCTCCTCATTATTCGGCCGGAAGATCGCGCCATTCAACAGCTGGCACAGCAGTGCGGCGTCGCGACCTGCACTATTGCCAGCGCCGGCAGCGGTGAAAGCATTGCCGCTGGCGTGCGGGCCACCGCCCACTGGCATGGCTGGCTGATCGTACCGGGTGATATGGCGTGGGTGAGGGCGGAGGATCATCAATGCGTGGCGCAGGCGCTGCGCAACGGCGCGCCGCAGGTACGGCTCAGCTGGCAAAACCAGCCGGGCCACCCGGTGGGATTTGCCGCGCACTATGGCGCGGCGCTCGCTCAACTGCAGGGCGACAGCGGTGCCCGCGCGCTGCTCGATCCGGCCATTCTCATCACTCTGCCGGCCCATCAGGGCACGATCCGCGACGCGGATCTGCCACGATCCGGGGCAAGCCGCTGACCGGCAGCGCGCCTGAATGGGTCAGTGGCTGCCGGGATTAGCGCGTACCTGCGCCACTTTTTCGCTCAGATTCTGCCACGCCGGTTGGTCAGATGCGTAGCGCTGGCGCAGCCAGGCGGCAATATCCGCAACCTGCTTATCCGACAAACTGGCGGCAAAGCCGGGCATATAACCGAGCGCATCGGTTGCCGGTTTGTCGATACCGTGCAATACCACCTGTAACAGATTATCCGGCGTCGCGCTGGTTATGCTGCTGCTGTTGGCCATCGATGGGCTGACGCCAAACAACTGCGGTCCGCCCTCGCTGGCGCTGTGGCAGGCCTGACAGGCACCTTTAAACAGCCGTTCCCCTGCGGCAGTGTTCCATGCCGGTTTTGCCGCCGGTGCAGCGACAGGGCGCGCTGCCTGACCATTGATATCCGCCAGATAGCTGGCCATGGCGCGCACATCGGCTTCCGGCAGGGTGGCGAGATGGCTTACCACCGGAGCCATTGGTCCGGCGGCAACGCCGTGCTGCGCATCGTAACCACTGCGCAGGTAGTTATACAGCGACTGCGCCGTCCACGGCTGCGGGGCTTTACTCAGCTGATTAAGCGCGGGCGCTTCCCAGCCGTCCACCCAGCCACCGACGAGGAAATTGTCCCCGCGTTTTTCCGCGCCCAGCAAATTACGCGGCGAGTGGCAGGCACCGCAGTGTCCGGCTCCGTTCACCAGATAGGCACCGCGATTCCATTCGGCGCTTTTGCGGGGGTCAGGCTGGAATTCGCCGCGCCCGAGGTAGAGCGCGTTCCAGCCTGCCATCAGGAAGCGCAGGTTATAGGGGAAGCGCATCTGGTTTTCTGCTGGTGCCTGCTGTACCGCCGGCTGCGACATCAGCCAGGCGTACAGCGCCTGCATATCGCCTTCGCTCAGCTGGCGAAAGCTGGTGTAGGGAAACGCCGGATAGAGATGATGGCCGTCGCGGCTGATGCCCTCGCGCATGGCGCGATCGAAGGCGTTAAATGACCAGCTGCCGATGCCGGTCTGTTTATCCGGCGTGATGTTGGTGGTGTACAGCGTGCCAAACGGCGTCTCCATCTTCAGGCCGCCGGCATTGGTCGCGCCGCCTTCCGTGGTATGGCATACCGCGCAGTCACCGGCGGCGGCCACCTGACGGCCACGTTCCAGCATCTCCGCCGACCAGCTTCCGGCGGCCGGGGGTGTCACGGGCGCAATCGGTGCGCGCCACGGCAGCGCGTTAATCGCCACGCCAGCGGCGAGACCGAGCAATCCTGTTACGCCACCCAGCGCCCATTTTCGGCTGCGGCGGCGGACGGTTTGGGCCGGTGCGGCCAGCTGTGGCTCCGGCTGCGGATCGGGGCCGTTCAGCGCCTGACGCAGTTTGTCAGCAGTAATGGGCAATTCGCGAAAACGGATACCGGTGGCATCAAACACCGCGTTAGCGATGGCCGCGGCGCTGGGCACCGACGCGGACTCCCCCGCGCCCAGCGGCGGTTCGTGCGGGCGCGGCACCATCATTACGTCGATATCCGGCACTTCCGGAAACGTCAGGATCGGGTAGCTGCCCCATTCCTGGCTGGCGATCAGGTTGCTTTCAATCGTCACCTGTTCTTTGAGCACCCGGCTGGTGGACTGAATGACATTGCCGTGAATCTGATGCTTTACCCCTTCCGGGTTGATCATCATGCCGGCATCATGGCCTACGGTGATGCGCGTAACGGCGATCTCGCCGCTCTGCTTATCAATCGCGACATCCGCGACCCAGGCAGCCCAGGCGGCGCCGAAGCCGGGAAATTTGCTGTGAATATAGCGTGCGTAGGCAAAACCGCGTCCGCGCAAAATGCCGGGTTCGCTGGCGGTCTGCTGAATGGCGGTGCGCGGCGTCCAGTCTGCGCGCGCAGCGGTGGAGCGCATTAGCTCGGCGGCGCGATCGTCCTGAATGTAGCGCAGCCGGTACTCCACCGGATCGACGCCTGCCGCGTGGGCCAGCTCATCCATATAGGATTCATGGGCAAAGGTGTTGGGCAGGGCTGAAACGCCGCGCATCCACGCGGCGCGTACAATCGGCGCCACGTCCTCAATGGTGACGCGCAGATGGGGAAAATCGTAAGGTGGAATGGAGGTGCGATCGCCCATTTCATACGCCAGCGCCACCGGATCGACACGGCCGGTTAGCAGCAGTGCCAGGGTGGGTGCGCCGTTGGACGGATAAGACGTAGTGAAATCATACACCTGCGGATTACCCTGCGCGTCCAGCCCGCCGTCCACCTCCATCAGCTGCGCAGTGCCTTTCGGCTCCCACACGTGTTCCTGGGCGCGCGTCAGCTGGACCCGCACCGGCTGGCCTACTGCGCGTGACAGCAGCGCCGCATCGGCGGCCACGTCATCGGCGCAGTTGCGACCGTAGCAACCGGCGGCTTCCATGCGGTTCACTTCAATGGTCTCTTCCGGCCTCTCCAGCAGCCATGCCAGATCGGCGCGCAGCAGGTGCGGGTTCTGCGTGCCGCTCCACACCTGCAGCGAATCAGGCTGATAGTCGGCCACCGCGCAGGAAGGGCCAATCGACGCATGCAGCTGATAAGGCCAGACATAGCTGCGGGTAAAACGCTGCGCGACATTCGCCAGCGCGGCATCCACTTGACCGCTGTCATGCACCACGCGCGAGGTGCGGGGATTATCACGAATAGCCTGTTCGATATCGCGCAGGTCCGGCAGGCTGTGTTCCCACGGCTTCCAGCGCACCTGTAATGCGTCCATCGCGGCGATAGCCTGCTCCTCGCGCTCGGCCACCACGCCGACAAAATCCGCGATCTGCACCACTTTCACGATGCCTTCGAGATGCGCGATCGAGCTTTCGTCAATGCTGAGCAATGAGGTGCCGACAAAGCTACCAGTGTCATAGCCCGCATACGGTGGACGGATGACCCGGCCGTGCAGCATACCGGGCACGCGCAGGTCATGCACCCACGTCAGTTCGCCGGTGGCTTTGGCGGGAATATCCACCCGCGCCGAGCTGGTACCAACCAGGCGATATTCACTGGCGGGCTTGAGTGTTACCTGATGATCAATCGGCACGATGCTGCGCTGCTGCTGCACCAGTTCGGCAAATGACAGTTGCACCCCGTTGGGGTGCTGCAGGAAACCGCCGTCCAGAGTGATGCTCTCCACCGGTAGCTGCCAGCGCGCGGCGGCCTGCTGTAACAGCCACTGGCGCGCCGTTGCAGCCGCTTTACGCAGTGGTACGGCAGAAATTTGCAATGTGGCGCTGGCGATGGTGGCACCCTGGTTGGGCACGCGTAGCGTATCGCCCAGTACCATTTGCACCTGATCCATGCGCAGATTGAGCTCTTCGGCGACGATTTGCGTCAGCGCGGTTTTCACCCCGGTGCCGAGATCGACATGGCCATTGAAGGCCCAGACGCTGCCGGAACCGTCAATAGCCAGAAACAGTGCCCGCTCTTTGGCTTTCAGCGTCGGCGTCTGGCCTTTGGGTACCAGCCCTGGCGGCGGCTGAATCTCATCGACAATCAACAGGATGTCGCTGGCTGCCAGCAACTGCTGCTGCGTGGGGACGTTAGCCGCACTCATGATGCCGCCTCCGCCTGCTGCAGGCATAAGGTGATGGCACGCTTCACCGCGCACAGAATCTCCTGATGGGTGCCACAGCGGCACAGGTTACCGCTCAGCGCCGCACGTATTTGCCGGTCATCAGGGCAGGGCTGAGCGCGCAGCAGCGCGGCGGTGGTCATGATCATGCCGTTAAGGCAGTAACCGCATTGTGCGGCCTGCGCCTCGATAAACGCCTGCTGCACCGGGTGCAGTGCTTCGCGGTTGCCCAGCCCTTCCAGCGTGGTGATAGCGCGCTGACGCACGCCATACGCCGGGATGACGCAGGCGCGCGCGGCAACGCCATCGATCAGCACGGTGCAGGCGCCGCATTCGCCCAGGCCGCAGCCATATTTGGGTCCGTTAAGCTGGAGTTGATTACGCAGCACCAGCAGCAGCGAGGTATCGCGATAGCTGCTGATGGAGTGAGTCGCGCCGTTCACCTCAAGGGCGTAATGGCACGTGGATGCAGGTGAAACCGGTGTGGCAGTCTGATGTGCCAGCATTTTCATTATTAACCGCCTTAGCGAGGCGGCTAAGCGCCCCGGGTTAGGGCTGGCTCGTATCGTCCAGCATTTTCTTCAGCAGATAAATCAGCGCGACCCGTTCGGCCGGATTCAGCTGCCCGTAAGTCATTTCGGTGATGCGCATCGCGTTGTCAGTCGTGCTGTCAATCAGGCGGTGGCCTGCATCGGTCAGCATGACAATCACTTTGCGTTTGTCGGTGGGATCGGGACCCAGACTGACCAGATCGCGCGCCTTAAGACGCTCAACCACACCGCGAATGGTGGCCTGATCGACGGCGGTATAGCGCACTAAATCGTTCTGTGCGCTCGGACCGCGATCGCGCAGCGCACAGAGGGTAATAAATTGCACGGCGGTGATCTGTGAATCACCGACGTGTTGCTGAAAAATCGCCGCATGGCGTTGATACACCTTGCGCAACAGATGGCCAACCTGCTCGGTATAGTCATAGCGCTGGTCTGCGCGCGGATCCTGCTGGTGCGACATGCCTTTATCCTTTTTCCCGGAAACTGTCAGGCAGTGTAATGCATTGTCACTGTGCTGACAGCCGTTCCCTGCGCACGATTAACGCGCGCGTGAGGCCTCCGGTGCCACCACTTCACCTTCCGCCACCACCAGCAAATCGTCCACTTTGATGTCGCAGCGGCGCAGAGCAATGTCCATATGGCACGGCGTTTTGCGCTTACCGCCCACTTCGGTGTTCGGTCCGGTCGAAAACAGGAAGTTGCCGTAAAAGGCGCGCGCGTCCATACACATGCCGTCGTTTTTGTCGTGTAATCCCATCGCTGTCCACTGCGCGCGCGGCTGCAGCCCCCAGCCGATGTGGGAAATACCGTACACTTCCGGATCGTTGAAGTAGCGCATGTAATCGCGCAGATACTCGGCTTCAAAGCCACCGTGGATGCGGGTGACAAAACCTTTCTCGATCTCCAGCGTGATGCGTTCACGCGCGTAAGATTTAAACGGCAGCAGGATGTCGCCGACGTCCAGCACCAGCACGCCTTCAGCCTGATCTTCATTCGGCCAGGTAAACAGGAAGCCACTCGGCCAGTGATCCCAGCGGCCCGGCTCATCCGCGTAGCCATATTCCGTTACCGTGGGGTACTGGCCGAGCGGGGCGCGAAAATCACTGCCGGCCGGCGACTTCACCGTCATCATGCGCGCTTTTTCCAGCACTGCCGCCGCGGCCAGCACGCGCGACTTGTCCTCTTCAGTGGGCAACATTCGTGCCAATACTTCCGGCGGCTCAACCGCCAGCAAAATTCGCGTCCCGGTTTTCAGGATTTGCTCCTGCTCCGGCGAATGCAGCAGCATCATGGTATCGACGATCAGGTCCGCCGCTTCCAGCGCGCGCTGTGCGGCAATGTTGCCGGTAAGCGCGGTATCACCACAGTAGGCGGTCATGTCGTTACCCATTGCCGTCGGGTGATTGAAGGCCGGCAGCTCAATGCAGTACACCTTCGCGCCCAATCGTAGTGCAGCATCAGTGGCGGCCTGCACGGTGCGTGCATCGGAATAGTGAC
This sequence comes from Pantoea sp. Pa-EAmG, assembly GCF_030024295.1. Taxonomy (NCBI): domain Bacteria; kingdom Pseudomonadati; phylum Pseudomonadota; class Gammaproteobacteria; order Enterobacterales; family Erwiniaceae; genus Pantoea; species Pantoea sp. Pa-EAmG. The sequence goes on along the minus strand of NZ_JASEWO010000011.1, from coordinate 41,111 downwards.
TTTTCAGGATGGCGACACTCTGGCTGGCGTCGACTTTCGACAGCCGTAAAACCTGCTCGAACATCTGGCCTAACTGGCTCTGATTTACTGCCATAGCGGTTTCCTCTCAGGGTTAGATGTCAGACAATTTGCTGCGCAAAACTTCAGCTATTTATAGCGAACACGCTTTATGTGTTTGTTATAGACGTGTTGCGAAGAACAGTGCAAGCATTTCTTTTTGACATAAGAAAAGCCTATTTAACCTTATCATCAGGCTGTGATTAACATCATGTTATCGAGTTTTCACTGTAAATACGGTTGCTTTTAACAGTGTCATAACCTCAATAATTAAAGTGTATGCACTATAAATTCAGCGTCGGATTTGATCGTTTATCCGTGTGCATACCTTCAAATCAGCGTCAGTGTGAGAGGAAAATATGAGCAATATGAAACGCATCGCGGTAATCGGCGCCGGGCTGGGCGGGCTTGCCGCCGGCTCGCTGTTACAGAAAGCGGGATTTCATGTCACGGTCTACGAACAAAGCCCGGCTTTCTCCCGTCTGGGTGCCGGCATCCACATGGGGCCGAACGTGCTCAAGGTGTTTCGCCGCATGGGCATCGAACAGCAGCTGGAGGATCTGGCTTCGCATCCCGATTTCTGGTTCAGCCGCGACGGCGAGACCGGGGAGTATTTGTCACGCATTCCACTGGGCGCTTATGCGCGCAAAGAGTACGGTGCGGCTTATGTCACGGTGCACCGGGGCGATTTGCAGGCCATGCAGATGACCAGTCTGCAGCCGGGCAGCGTCCAGTTCGGCAAGTGCCTGAGCAGCGTCGAAGACAGCGGCAGCGATGTGGTGCTGCGTTTTCAGGATGGCAGCGAAGCGCGCGCGGATATCGTGATTGGTGCGGATGGTATTAATTCAAAACTGCGTGAGCATCTGCTGGGAGTGGAAGCGCCCATTTACAGCGGCTGGGTGGCGCACCGTGCGCTGATCCGCGGCGAACAACTGCGCAAATACAACCTCAGCTTTGAAGATTGCGTGAAGTGGTGGTCTGAAGATCGTCATCTGATGGTCTATTACACCACCAAAGCGCGCGACGAATATTATTACGTCTCCGGTGTGCCGCACCCGGCGTGGGATATCAAAGGCAGCTTCGTTGAAAGTAGTCAGCAGGAGATGCTGGAAACCTTTGGTCACTACCATCCGGTGGTACAGGCGCTGATCGAGTGCAGCGAATCGGTCACCAAATGGCCGCTGCTCAACCGCCAGCCGCTGCCGGTATGGAGCGAAGGGCGCATTGTGCTGCTGGGTGATGCCTGCCATCCGATGAAACCGCACATGGCGCAGGGCGCTGCGATGGCCATCGAAGATGCCGCCATGCTGTCGCGCTGCCTGACGGAGACCGGTCTTGATGATTATCGCACCGCGTTCCGCCTGTATGAAGCCAACCGCAAAGAACGTGCGTCGCGCGTGCAGTCCGTCTCTAACGCCAATACTTTCCTGCGCACCCAGGAAGACCCGGCCTGGGTGTACGGCTACGATGTGTTTGCCGCGCCGCTGAAAAGCGAGGTGACCTCATGAGCCGTTTTATGCACGGCGGTCAGGTACAGGCCAACGGCATTCGCCAGCACTATCTGCGCTACGGTGGCAGCGGGCCCGCGCTGATCCTTATACCGGGCATCACCAGCCCGGCAATCACCTGGGGTTTTGTGGCGGAAGTTTTTGCACAGCATTTTGATACCTGGGTACTGGACGTGCGCGGTCGCGGGCTCTCCAGCAGCGGTGAAGGGCTGGATTACGGCATGGAAAGCTGCGCCGATGACATCAACGCCTTCGCGGATGCGCTGGGGCTGACGCGCTATCACCTGGTTGGCCATTCGATGGGCGCGCGCTTCATCATGCGTGCGGCGGTGAAACAGCCAGCCGGCGTGCTGTCGCTGTCGCTGATCGATCCGCCGGTTTCCGGTCCGGGCCGGCGTCTCTATCCGGGGCAGTGGCCGTGGTATGAAGATTCCATTCGCGACGCGCAGCGTGGCATGGATGCTGAAGCCATGAAGCAATACTGCCCGGCCTGGAGCGATGACCAGCGTCAGCTGCGCGCCGAGTGGCTGCACACCTGCTATACGCCGGCCATCCGTCGCGCCTATGACGATTTTCACCAGCTCGATATCCATCAATATTTCCCTCAGCTACCGGCAAAAACCTTGCTGATGGTGGCAGGCAAGGGCGGCGTCATTCAGGCGGAAGATGAAGCCGAAATCCGCGAGCTGCTGCCGACCATTGAGATCAGTCGGGTAGCCGGCGCCGGTCACATGATCCCGTGGGATGATTTTCACGGCTTCTTTAATGCCTTTGGCACCTTCCTTGGCCCCTCACTGAATCCGGAGACGCAGCCATGACGCGTTCGTATCGTATCGGCCAGATTGTGCCGAGTTCCAACATCACCATGGAAACCGAAATTCCCGCCATGCTGCAGGCGCGCCAGCTGATTCGCCCGGAGCGGTTTACCTTCCACTCCAGCCGTATGCGCATGAAACATGTCAATAAAGATGAGCTGGCGGCGATGGATAAAGAGTCCGACCGCTGTGCGCTGGAGCTGTCCGACGCGCGCGTTGACGTGCTCGGCTATGCCTGTCTGGTGGCGATCATGGCGATGGGCCCGGGCTATCATCGCCAGTCGCAGCAGCGCCTCACACAGGTCACGCGCGACAACGAGGCGCTGGCACCGGTGATCACCAGTGCCGGCGCGCTGGTCGATGCGCTGCATATTATGGGCGCGAAGAAGATCGCGCTGGTGGCCCCCTACATGAAGCCGCTGACCGAGCTGGTGGTGGATTACATCCAGCGCGAAGGGATTGAGGTAAAGCAGTGGCGCGCGCTGGAAATTGCCGATAACCTCGCCGTCGCCCGCCACGACCCGGCCAATTTACCCGGCATCGTGGCGGACATGACGCTGACGGATGTTGATGTGGTGGTGCTGTCGGCCTGCGTGCAGATGCCATCGCTGCCGGCGGTGGCAAAAGTGGAGGCGCAGACCGGCAAGCCGGTAATTACGGCCGCCATTGCCACCACGTACGCTCTGCTGAAGGCGCTGGAGCTGGAGCCGGTGGTGCCGGGCGCGGGCGCACTGCTGTCCGGTGCGTGGTAAGGAGAAACCATGAGCCAGAGTGTCAGTGATAACTACGCCGGTGTCTGGGGCAACCGCATCGGTTTTGGTCAGCGTCCGGCGCTGCTGCTGATCGACTTTCTGCAGGGTTACACCACCCCGGGCGCCGCGCTATTTGCCCCGGGCGTGGTAGAGGCGGTGGCCGCTGCACAGGGCCTGCTGGCGGCGGCGCGCCAGTGCGCGATTCCGGTGATCCATACGCAGATTCGCTACCACCCGCAGCATCAGCAGGACGGCGGGATCTGGGTGCAGAAAGCTCCGGTAATGCGTGACATGGTGGAAGGCAATCCGCTGGCTGAGTTTTGTCCGGCGGTGCAGCCGCTTGCCGCAGAAGTGGTGATCACCAAACAGTATGCCAGCGCGTTTTTTGGCACGTCTCTGGCATCGATGCTGGTGGCGCAGGGCATTGATACGCTGCTGATCGCCGGCTGCTCTACCAGCGGCTGCATCCGCGCCAGCGCAGTGGATGCGTTGCAATACGGTTTTCGCGCCATGGTGGTGCGCGAATGCGTGGGCGATCGCCATGATGCGCCGCATCAGGCCAATTTGTTTGATATCGACAGTAAATATGGCGACGTGGTAAGTAAAGCCGCGGCGCTGGAGTATCTCGGGAAGTTCAGCGCCCGTTAAGGGCGCGTTTCACCTGCACGGAGTGCGCACAAACAGTCCGTTTCGGCTGCGGCTGAGACGCATAACAACATCTCCCCGACGACGGGGTTATTGCGCCCGGAGAACACCATGACTGACGTTTCAACCCGTCCTGCTGCGCTGGCAGCCGAAGACACCGCTTCGATTTATCGCAAAATCACCTGGAAGCTGATTCCGTTTCTCTGCCTGTGTTATCTCGCGGCCTACCTTGATCGCATCAATATCGGCCTGGCTAAGCTACAGATGGCGAGCGATCTGGCGCTGAGCGAGACCGCGTTTGGTCTGGGTGCCGGGCTGTTTTTTGTCGGCTATATCCTGTTTGAAGTGCCGAGCAACCTGATCCTGCAGCGGGTCGGCGCGAAGATCTGGATCGCGCGCATTATGATTACCTGGGGCCTGCTCTCGACCGCCACGCTGCTGGTGCAAACGCCGACCCAGTTCTACATCATCCGCTTTTTCCTCGGCGCGGCCGAAGCCGGTTTTCTGCCTGGCGTGCTGTTCTATCTCACCAAATGGTTTCCCTCGTGGCGCCGCAGCCGCATTATTGCGCTGTTTATGATTGGCCTGCCGCTCTCCAGCCTGATTGGCGGACCGCTTTCCGGCTGGATCATGGGGCATTTTCATGAGGTTTACGGCATGCGCGGCTGGCAGTGGCTGTTTCTGCTGGAAGGTCTGCCCAGCGTGTTACTGGGTGTGCTGACGTTCTGGCTGCTGCCGAACAGCGTCGAGAGCGCCAGCTGGCTCAGCAGCAGTGAGAAGCAGGCGGTGCTGCGCGAACTGGCGCGCGACGAAGGTGACGCCAAAGGGCTGAAACACAGCCTGCGCGATGGTCTGCTGAATATTCGCGTGGTGATGCTCGGCGGCATCGACTTCTCGATTCTGCTCAGCGCTTACGCCATGGGTTTCTGGATGCCGACCTTTATTAAGAATGCCGGCACCACCGATATCACCACCATTGGCTATCTGACGGCGATCCCCAGTCTGGCGGCGTTGATTGGCATGCTGGCGATCGGTGCCAGCTCAGACCGCCTGCGTGAACGCCGCTGGCACATCATCGTTCCGTTTATTATTGGTGCGGCGGCGATGGGCACCAGCACCTTCTTTGCTCATAACGTGGCGATGACCGTGCTGCTGTTCTCGATTGCGCAGGCGATGATTATCGGGGCGGTGCCGGTGTTTTTCAGTCTGCCCGCTACGTTCCTGAAAGGCACGGCAGCCGCGGCGGGTTTTGCGCTGGCCTGTTCGATCGCCAATATCGCCGGACTGGTGAGTAATTCCGTGATGGGCGTGGCGCTGGATCTCACCGGCAGCAGCAACGGCGCGCTGTGGTTCTTCGCCGTGTGTCTGCTGCTCAGTTCGCTGTTGGTGGTCGCGCTGCCAGCGAAGCTGGTGAATCGGTAGAAGATACCTGCGCGTTAAAGCACTTGTTATTCCCTGGTGCGCATCAATGCGCACCCTACAAAACAGTGCGAATTCGTTGTAATTATCGCCGTAGGGTCGCCATTCATGGCGACCTGGTTGCATAATCTGCATAACCAGGCGCACATCAATGCGCACCCTACAAAACAGTGCGAATTCGTTGTAATTATCGCCGTAGGGTCGCCATTCATGGCGACCTGGTTGCATAATCTGCATAACCAGGCGCGCATCAATGCGCACCCTACAAAACAGTGCGAATTTGTTGTAATTATCGCCGTAGGGTCGCCATTCATGGCGACCGCCTCACAGCCGCAGAATGCAGCTCCACACCCCGCCAGACCGTCACGCCCACCCGCACCCAATCCTCCTCGCTTATCGGTTATCCATAAGGTAAAAATCTTGTGGGATAGCTCAAACTATCAGCTAAAGGTATTATAAAGGTATCTATTCTGGTGCTAGATTGGTTCTACCAACACCGGGGAGTCTATTTCGATGAAAACTACAATTCCAAAGCTGTCGTTCATGATGTTCTTAGAGTGGTTTATCTGGGGGGCATGGTTCGTGCCGCTGTGGGCATTTCTCAGCAAAAACGGCTTTTCGCCGGTTGAGATCGCCTGGTGCTACGCCTGTACCTCCATCGCTGCCATCCTGTCACCGATTCTGGTCGGCTCGCTGGCTGACCGTTTCTTCCAGGCACAGAAAGTGTTATCGCTGCTGACAATCGCCGGCGCGATTCTGATGTTCTTTGCCGCACAGCAGACGCACTTCAGCAGCTTCTTTCCGCTGCTGCTGCTGTATGCGCTCACCTATATGCCGACCATTGCGCTGACCAACAGTATTGCGTTTTCCCACGTCGGTGACGTGGAGCGCGACTATCCGCGCATCCGCGTGATGGGCACTATCGGCTGGATCGCCTCCGGCATCGCCTGCGGTTTTCTGCCGCCGCTGCTCGGCTTTGGCGATATCTCCGCCAGCAACGTACCGTTGCTGATCACCGCGGCCAGTTCGCTGTTGCTTGGCCTGTTCGCCCTGACCCTGCCAGCCACCGAACCCAAAAGCACCGGCAAGTTCAGCCTGCGCGTGGCGCTCGGCCTCGACGCACTGCATCTGCTGAAAGATCGCAGCTTCCTCGTATTTTTCGTCTGTTCATTCCTGTTCAGTATGCCGCTGGCGTTCTACTACATCTTCGCTGAGGGATATCTGACCGAAGTCGGTCTGCCCCACGCCACCGGCTGGATGACGCTCGGCCAGGTATCAGAAATCTTCTTCCTGCTGGCGCTGCCGTTCTTCATTAAACGCTTTGGCATCGGCAAAGTGCTGCTGCTCGGTCTGGTCACCGCCGCGCTGCGCTACGTGTTCTTTGTCTTCGGCGGCGATCAAAACCTGCTGACCTTCGGCCTGCTGTTTATGGGCATTCTGCTGCACGGCGTCAGCTACGACTTCTACTTCATCACCGCCTACATTTACGTGGATAAGAAAGCGCCGGTGGCGATGCGTAACGCTGCGCAGGGCCTGATCACCCTGGCCTGTCAGGGCATCGGCAGCCTGCTGGGTTACCGCCTCGGCGGCTATCTGATGCAGGAGATGTTCGCGTATGACCAGCCGCGCAACGGCCAGACCTTCAACTGGGCGGGGATGTGGATGTTTGGCAGCGTGATGATAGTCATCATCACCATCGCCTTTATCGTCCTGTTCCGCGACGGCAAAAAACGCAGTGATGAATTAACCGCTTTTGAAAACTCAGCAACCGCTGACAGCCATAAATAAGAGATGTAACCATGACGATGACACACCAGGAAAAACGGATTTTGGGCGCATTTTACGGCCAGGCATTGGGCGATGCGATGGGCATGCCATCGGAACTGTGGCCGCGCAGCCGCGTGAAACAGCACTTCGGCTGGATTGATCGCTTCCTGCCCGGCCCGGCAGAAAACAATGCCGCCTGCTACTTTGGCCGGGCGGCTTTTACTGATGACACCTCAATGGCGCTGGCGCTGGCCGATGCCATTATCAGCCACGACGGCGAAATTGATGCGGAAACCATCGGCGCCAATATTCTGCGCTGGGCGGAAGCGTTTGATGCCTTTAACAAAAATGTGCTCGGGCCGACCTCCAAAATCGCGCTTAACGCGCTGAAAAACGGTACGCCGGTGGCGCAGCTGGAAAATAATGGCCTGACCAACGGCGCGGCGATGCGCGTGTCACCGCTGGGCTGTCTGCTGCCAGCGTGTGACCTGCCGGCTTTTATTGACGCTGTCGCGCTGGCCTCCAGCCCGACACACAAATCCGACGTGGCGATTGCCGGTGCCACCGCGATCGCCTGGGCAATCTCCCGCGCGATTGACGGTAGCGACTGGGCAACAATTCGTGACGAACTGCCGGCGATTGCCCGCGCGGCGCAGGAGCGGCGCGTCACCACTTTCAGTGCGGCGATGGCGGCCCGCATCGAACTGGCGTTGCAGGTGGTGGCGCAGGGCAGGGGCACCGAGTCGACCATGCAGCAGATCTACGATCTGGTCGGTACCGGCACCAGCACCATTGAATCGGTACCAGCAGCGATCGCCATGGTCGAACTGGCAGCCACCGATCCCAATCGCTGCGCCATTCTGTGCGCCAATCTGGGCGGCGATACGGATACCATCGGCGCGATGGCGGTTGCTATCTGTGGCGCGCTGCACGGTATCGACGCGATCGATGCGCAGCTAAAAGCGGAGCTGGATGCCGCTAACGCGCTGGATTTCACCCATTACAGCCGCGCGTTTGTCCGTTTCCGCCAGCAGCGCGAGGCCGCCTATGCTGACGCCTGACGATCTGTCCCGACTGGCGGGCCGGTTGCCAGTGTGCGTGGTGGGGGCGGCGGTAGTGGATGTGATTGCCGATGCCTGGACGTTGCCGTATCGCGGCAGCGACATCGAACTGCATCAGCAGGGCGTGAACGTTGGCGGCTGTGCGCTTAACGTCGCCATTGCGCTGCATCGTCTCGGCATTCCTTCTATCAACGCGCTGCCGCTGGGGAACGGTATCTGGGCCAGTATCGTGCGACAAAAGCTGGCGGAATACGGTGTGCAGAGCGTACTGGAAAATGCGCACGGTGATAATGGCTGGTGTCTGGCGCTGGTCGAGCCGGATGGCGAGCGCACCTTTCTTTCCGTTAGTGGCGTGGAAAACCAGTGGGACGCCGCGCTGTTGCGCACATTGCCGCAGCCGGCGCAGCGCTGGATCTATCTCTCCGGTTATCAGCTCACCAGCAAAAGCGGCGAGGTGCTGATCGACTGGCTGGAGCAGCAGGCACCGCCGTATCAGCTGCTGGTGGATTTTGGCCCGCGGCTGGCGGACATCGGCGAGGCGCAGTTTGCGCGCATCATGGCGTTGCAGCCACTGATTACAGTGAACAGGCAGGAAGCGGAGCTGCTGTGGCATGAGCGTCTGCGCGCATCCGAACCTTTCGACGCCCATCAGCTGATGGCGCGCTGGCAGCAGCAGTTTGGCGGCGCAATGGTGTTAAGGCTGGACAGCGAAGGTGCCGGATACATCGACGCTGAGGCGCAGGGCTGGGTGCCCGCACTGGCGACAACGGTGGTTGATACTATCGGCGCGGGCGACAGCCATGCTGGCGGATTACTGGCGGGATTAGCGTCCGGCTGGTCACTGGCGGAGAGCGTTGCGCTGGGCAACGCAGTGGCGTCGTATGTGGTTTCCCGGCGCGGTGGCGACTGTGCGCCCGATCGCGCCACCCTGCGCGCTTACTGGCAGCAACGCCTTACTCAGCAATAAACACGTACATATCGCTGCGGCAGTAGCTGATGCTGTACTCCAGCGGATTGCCCTGTGCGTCGAGTGCCAGCTGCTTAATCACCAGCACCGGCACATTGGCGGGCAGGGCAATTTGCTGCTGCAGGGCTTCGTCCGGCATACGCGCACTGACCCGGCTCTGGGATTTCACCGGCAGGATCTGCTGGCGATGAAAATAGTCATACAGCGAAATACCAATCTCATCGGCATCGGCAATGTAGCGCGCCGGCACCCATGACTCTTCAACCGAGACCGCCTGGCGGTCAACATAGCGAATACGTTTCAGCAGATAGACATCGCTGCCCGTGCTCAGCCCCAGTTTTTCGGCGATCTCTGCGCTACAGGCAATTTTGCTTTTATTGATCCACACGGTGTCCGGCGTTTTACCGCGCAGCACCGCCTGCTGCGACAATCCTTTTGGCTCTTTGAGTGAATATTCAAACTGGCTGCAAATCTGCGTGCCGTAGCCGCGGGAACGGAACACGACGCCCTCTTTTTCCAGCTCGTCCATGGCTTTACGCACGGTGATGCGCGAAATGTTCAGCGACTGGCTGAACTCGCGCTCGCCCGGCAGGATCTCTTCGTGCACCAGCGTGCCATCGCGCACCGCATCTTTAATCGCACTGGCAAAGCGTTTGTACAGCGGCGTGCGGCTCTCTGCCGCCAGTGTGGTGGTCAACCGCGCCAACAGCGCATTGTGGTCAGTCATAGCGGGCAGGGCACTCACTCGGGTCAGCGGCAGGAACCGCTATAATACTGAATTTTAATGCGGCGCGCAGCCAGCGGCGTTTTGACCAGCCATCATGTCTCTTTATCCTGCTGATACTGAGGCACATCGTCGCGTTCTGTTAGCCACGGCACGGTGTGCGAGCACCAGATATAGGAAACCGGCGTCTGAGCGGGATCGTCGTCCAGCGTGGCCACACGCAGAATCACGTGGCTCTGATGAGGTCTTTCAGCCATCAGATGAGATCCGCAGACTGAACAGAAATAACGCAACTTATCCGGGGAAGAATTAAATGCCGTCAGAAATTCTTCTCCCTGGGTCCACCTGAAATCCTCACGCCGCACGCGCGCTGTGGAGGTATAAGCGGCGGCGTGCGCTTTCCTGCAGGTATGACAGCAGCAATGCGTAATGCTGCCCGCCAGGCGATCGCATTCGTAGCGCACACGTTTACAGAGACAACTTCCGTTCATTTTTTCTCCTGATTCCTGTGCCGGATTATTGCATCAGCTTCAGATGGAGGAGGGGAAACGGTTTCCCCTCACCATCAACGGAAGACCGTCCCGTCATCTGAAAGCCCAGATGCTGATAAAACCCGAGCGCGGCGGTATTTTGTTCGTTAACGTCCACTTTCTTCGCTGAAAGATGACGGATAGCGTAATGGACTAACCGTGCACCGATCCCTTTTTTGTGATGAGCGGGCGAGACGAAAAGCATCTCGATATTCTCATCCTGTAAGCCGATGAATCCAACAATGTCATGGTTTTCATCGGTCATCTTTCTCAGAACAACGGCGTCAAAATAATTTTCCAGAATAAGCTGTCTGAGCCGCAGGATATCCTGTTCATTCAGGAAATGATGCGTTGCCCGGACGGCAGCCTCCCAGACCTGAATCAGTAAGTGATACTCTTCCTTGCTTACTTCGCTAATTGTCACTATGTCTCCTAAACATGCCTACGCGATGGCTTAACGCAATGCCTGCGCCAATCGCTGGCCAGCCGCGCATAAAGATATTCATCGCCCCACATCCCTTTGAAAAAAATATTCTGCCGGTAGTGCGCTTCACGGCGAAAATTCAGCTTTTCCAGCAGGTTTATGGCGCGAATATTACGTGTGTCTACTACGGCTGTAAGCCGGTGTTTTGCAAACTGCGTGAAAAGCAGAGTAACGATGGCACTCATTGCTTCAAGCGCAAAACCCTGTTTCTGAAATCCGGCATCAAATGTCATGCCGAGTTCAGCTTGTCTTCCTTCATCAAAAAAATGAATTCCGATGTCCCCTATTAGCCGGTCGTCTTCCTGGTGTGCTACGGCAAGCTGAAACCAGGTGTTATCGCTGTTGAATGGCAGCGCATCCTGCTGCGCATATAATTTCTCAGCGTCCTGCCAGGTAAATTCTTCCCAGCTCTGATAACGAGCAACGTCTGGCAGATTGCGATAGCGCGACAGATGCGGCAAATCAGCCACTGTCAGCTTGCGCAACACCAGGCGTTGAGTATAAATCGGCAACGTCAGTGCCATATGTTCTCCGCTGCCTGCGTGCAGGCGAGTTAAAGTAAACCGGGAGCGGTGCGTATCGCTTCAAGCCCGACGCGCTGCCCGAAAGACAGCTCCAGCGTATTGCCATCAGGATCGGCAAAAAATACGTAATATCCCACCGGTTCGCCAGCCTCTTCGGGGGCTTTGCGTAACACGCCTTCGGCGACGGCCATCGCTGTTTTACGATCGATCTCTTCGCGTGACGCACAGGCAATGCCTAAGTGTCCAAATTTACCCAGTGGCGTATCTGACACGTCATCCGCCTGCACCAGAACCAGCGCGAAAGGACGGGTATGATCGCTCAGCCATGCCACCTTGCGGGCAGCCGGGACGTCAGGTTCACGGGTGTGTATCACCTTCATTCCTGCATAGCGGCGGTAGAAATCCATGCTCTTCTCCAGATCCCTCACCATAAACGCAACGTGGGTAAATCCAACATCGATATCCTTCATCTGCATCCTGTCTCCATTTATTGCCTCCCTGACACGACAAAAACTCAAGCCTGGTAAAGGTTAATTGCCATAAAGGGCCTGGTCGCTGATCATTTTTCCGTGTGGAGGCGTGATGCGTGAAACGGTAATTTCTCTTAAAATTTCATTGTAACTCAACAGTTTTTGAATAAAAACGACACGGCATCGCGTGCTATTTGCCTATTAATAACGTTGACGGAGAGGAAATAAAAACGATTTAATTTCCGCCTGTTTTTTAGGAAAACTAAACAATGCGAAACAGCCTGCCTTCTCTTAACGCCCTGAAGGCGTTCGAATCCGTTGCCCGGCACCTCAGCATGACCCTTGCAGGCCAGGAGTTGCACGTCACGCCCGGCGCGATCAGCCTGCACATCAGGGAACTGGAACGGCAGCTGGGCCTGCCCCTGTTTCAGCGAAATGGACGCAAGCTGGCACTGACGGCATCCGGTCAGGGCTATTACTACTCGATTGCTTCGGCTTTCAGCCTGATGCGTGAAGCCACTGAAACGCTGGTGCAAGAGACACAAAAAAATACCATCACGCTGGCCTGCACCACCGGATTTGCGACTCACTGGTTACTGCCGCGACTGACTGATTTTGAACGTGCCTGTCCGGATATTGACCTGCGCATCAGTGCCACTTCCCGCATTCAGTCTTTCGCCACGGATGGTATCGACCTGGCCGTACGGCATGGTAATGGTTTTTGTGAGGGTTGCGTGAGTGAGAAGCTGATCGACGACGACTACCTTGCAGTCTGCATTCCTGCTGTGGCGCAGCAGCTGGGGGAACCGCCGGCACTTGCCGCACTCGGTCGCGTCACGTTACTGCATGATATGCACCGGGAAGACTGGCAGCGCTGGCTCGCTGAAGCCGGTGTCGGGCATATTGATTCCGGTAAAGGGCCTTTGTATAGCGATGGCAGCGGGGCGTGGCTGGCGATGCTTGCCGGCATGGGTGTAGCGCTGATGCGCAGACGATTTGTTCAGGCGAATCTGGCATCCGGTGAAGTGGTGGCACCGTTTCCAAATACGCTGAATACCGGACACGCGTACTGGCTTATTACGCCTCACGAAGCGCTGCTGCGTTCTGCCGTGGTAAAAGTAAGAGCCTGGCTCATGCAGCAGTCCACAGAATAGAACAGCGTCCGGCATTTCTTCATATCAACAAGACATAGTAAATTTCTGAGCAAGCCGATATAACAGGTTCAGGATATTTCACCTGCAGAGGATATCATGGCGCTTTCACACGAATTAATGCTGATTTACACCACTTATTTTGTGGCAACGGCCAGCCCTGGTCCGAGTAATATGGCGATTATGGGAACGGCGATGAATAAAGGGCGCGGTGCCGCCTTAGCGCTTGCGGGCGGGGTAATTGGCGGCTCAATGCTGTGGGCGCTGCTGGCGGCCTGCGGGGTATTAACCGTTTTGGCGACGTTTGCCCAATTGCTGCTGGTGTTGAAAATCGGCGGCGGGTTATATCTGTTGTGGCTGTCGTACAAAGCCGGTAAATCTGCGTTAACCCGCACCGCTGCCGATAAAACCGTTATCAGCGATTACCGCGTTGCATATGGCGCGTTATTTCGGCAGGGAATTTTGATGCACGTCGGTAATCCTAAAGCCATTTTAACCTGGGTCGCAATCATGTCCGTCGCGCTCAAACCGGACGCCGCAGCCTCGACCTTACCGCTGATTATTCTCGGCTGTGCGGCAATTTGCGTCGCGGTATTTTGCGGCTATGCGCTGATATTTTCCACCGCAGCAATGAACGCGTTTTACCGCCGTATCCGCCGGGGATTAGATGCGCTATTAGCCTGCTGTTTTGCCATTGCCGGACTGAAACTGGTGTTGAGTCGTCAATAAAGCAAATTTTTAACCTCAGGTTCGCCCTCCATAGCAACAGGCCGCTCAGTTAAGTAAACCACCATGAGCAGCCTGATTGTCGCGGCGCGATGCATCGCGCCCTGCTTCAGGCCGTCACTCCGGTGTGATATCCGCGCCTAGAGTCTTGATCTCAAATGTGTTTAGATACCTGAACGTCAAAGCCTGTGAATCGTTGCCATGAATCTAAAGGAAACTATCGTCCGCGAGTTCAGTGAATTATCGCCAGAACTACAGCGAGCTGCCGAATTCTCACTGCAGAATGCCAATCAACTGGTGGTGCAATCCATGCGCACCTTTGCGCAGCAGGCCGGGGTGAAACCGGCAACGCTGCTGCGCCTGGCGAAACGGCTGGGCTATAACGGCTGGAGTGAACTCAAAGACGCATTCATCGATGACATCGGCCTGCGCAATGATACCTATGTCTCGAAAGCGGAAAAGCTGGTGGCCGCCGGCACGCAACCGCAGCTGTATGATGCGATGTTTCAGGCCCATCAGACCAACCTGGCCTTTACGCAGAACGAAAACCGCCAGGCAATGGAACAGGCCGTGACCTTACTCGATGCGGCTGACAATGTTTACATCTGCGGCTTCCGCGCCAGCTTTCCGATCGCCTGGTCATTATTTTATGTATATCGGCTGTTCAATCGTCAGGTGTCACTGGTGGATGGTCTGGCGAGCAACATCGAAGTTTTCACACGTGAACTGACCGCCGCCGATTGCCTGTTGCTTACCAGCTTTGCCCCTTATTCACGCGAATCACTTGATGTATTGCGCGCAGCACAGCAGGCGGGCGCAAAGATCATCGCCATCACCGATTCACCGGTCTCGCCGCTGGCGCAGGCCGCTGATTGCTCGCTCCAGTTTTCACTGGACAGCCCATCGTTCTTCCCGTCTGTCGTCTCTGGCATGGGCCTGGCAGAGTGCCTGCTGGCGATGCTGGTGGCCCGTCATGGACGTGATGCGGTCAGTAAAATTGAAAATGCCGAACGCTATTTAATCGATTCCGGCGCTTACGTGCATGCCGGCAAATCCTGACAGATGATTCATTTGTGTCTGTCATAAGAATATTGAATGCGATTGAATCATTATTGCGTTGACGTGATTCAAATGGATCCTGCAAGATACGTTTCAACAACGAAGCGTATTCAGGAGCAGGACCAGCATGAGCCGTATCATTCACCGCAGTCTGCGCAGCGTGCCCGCCGTGGCTACGCGCGCACACGGGGCCTACATTTTTGATGCACAGGGAAAACAGTATCTTGATGCCTGCGGTGGCGCCGCCGTTTCCTGCCTGGGCCACGCCCATCCTGACGTCCTCGCAGCCATGCATCGTCAAATCGATCAACTGGCTTATGCGCATACCAGTTTCTTCACCAGCGATACCGTTGAACAGCTCGCCGAACAGTTAACGCGCACCGCACCGGGCGATCTTAACTATGCCTATTTCGTATCGGGCGGTTCTGAGGCGGTGGAAACCGCGCTGAAACTGGCCCGGCAATACTTTGTTGAGATCGGACAGCCCGCGCGTACCCGTTTCATCGCCCGCAAACAGAGCTACCACGGCAATACGCTGGGCGCGCTGGCGGTGGGTGGCAACGAATGGCGCCGGCGTCAGTTCGCACCCCTGTTAATCGACGTGATTCGCGTTTCCGCCTGCAATGAGTATCGCGATCGCCGTGCCGATGAAACCCAGCAGCAGTATACCCAGCGGCTATTGAGCGAGCTGGAGCAGGCGATTGTCGATGCGGGCCCGGAAACGATTATTGGCTTCTGCGCGGAGACGGTGGTCGGTGCGACCAGCGGTGCCACGCCGCCGACGCCGGGCTATCTGCAGGGTGTACGTCGCCTGTGCGAAAAGTACGACATTTTGTTTATCGCCGATGAGGTGATGTGCGGAATGGGGCGTACCGGCACACTGCACGCGTTCGAACAGGATGGCGTGGTACCTGATTTGGTCACCATCGCCAAAGGACTGGGTGGCGGTTATCAACCCATCGGCGCGGTGCTGGCCAGTGAGAAGATCGTGTCTGCGCTGCAGGCTGGCAGCGGTCTGTTCCAGCATGGACACACTTATATTTGTCATGCGACAGCCGCTGCGGCGGCGTTAGCAGTACAGCAGGTGATTGAGCGCGACCATCTGCTGGAGGCGGTTCAGCAGCAGGGCGCTTATCTGCACAAGGCGCTTCGCGACGTGCTGGGGGAGTTACCGCACGTGGGTGATACGCGCGGCCGCGGCTTGTTTGCCGGTGTGGAGCTGGTGCGTGATAAAGCCACAAAAACCCCGTTCGATCCGGCGATGAAACTTCACGCAGCCATCAAGGCCAACTGTATGGCGCGCGGTTTGCTGGTCTATCCGATGGGCGGCACGCTGGACGGGCAATATGGCGACCATATTTTAATTGCCCCACCGTTTATCGTCACCCCGCAACAACTGGATTTTGTCGTGGATACGCTGAACACCGTGATACGTGAAGAGACCGGCAAATTATGATTAACCGATTACCGCCGCTGGCGGAGCAGGACTGGGATGAGCAGCAACGTCCGCTCGCGGAAGAGATTATCAACGGGCCGCGCGGTGCGCTGCTACCTCCGTTTGAGCCGCTGCTGCGCAGCCCAGAGTTAATGGCACATGCACAGCGTATGGGGGAATATCTGCGCTATCGCAGTGCGCTGGGCCAGCGGTTATCGGAACTGGCGATTTTAATGACGGCAAGGCACTGGTCACAGCCGGTAGAGTGGGCAATCCATGCGCCGATAGCGCGCGAAAAGGGGATTTCTGCTGCAGCAGTGCAGGCCATCAATGAAAAACGTCAGCCCGCGGATTTGCAGCCTGATGAGTGGGTGATTTATCAGTTTTGCCAGCAGTTACATCAGCAACAGAAAATCAGTGATGCCACCTGGCAGCAAGCCATCGAATTATGGGGCGAGAAGGGCGTGGTGGATTTGATAGGCATTAACGGCTATTACAGTTTTCTCTCGATGATCATGAACGGCGCACAGACGCCGGTACCCTTTACGCAGGATCACTTGCTTCCTGCATAAGTTGTCGCATTACTCCGGGCGTACCTGATACGCCCATTATATTAACCACCTTCTTTGACCATGTCCGCCGGGTTATTTCGCTGGATGACAATCATTGCACGCTACATTACTGACGCTGAGGGTTATTATGTCTGCATTTTTAAATAAATTAAAAGTTACACTGGCATTGGTTGCCTGTTCCGCCAGTTTTACCGCTGCGGCGCAGGAGAAATTAACCGTCGGGGTTGATACGGCTTTTGTTCCTTTTGAATTTAAGCAAGGTGATAAATACGTCGGCTTTGACATTGATTTATGGGATGCCATCGCGAAGAAAATGCATATCAGCTATGAATTACACCCAATGGACTTTGGTGGCCTGATTCCGGGGCTGCAATCGCGGAATCTGGATGTCGCGATGGCAGGCATTACCATTACCGATGCGCGTAAGCAGGTGGTGGATTTCAGCAACGGTTATTATGATGCCGACTTATTAATGGCTGTCAAAAGCGATGATAACAGCATTAAGAAATTCAGCGATTTAACCGGCAAGAAAGTGGGTCTGAAACAGGGCACGGCCGCAGCCAGCTTTATGAAAAGTAAATACAAGGCAAATTATGTTGAGTTTCCTAATATCGACAACGCCTATCTGGATTTGCAGGCCGGCAACCTTGATGCGGTGGTCCATGACTCGCCCAATGTGCTGTACTACGTGAAAACGGCGGGCGATGGCAAAGTCAAAGCCAGCGGTGAAAACGACACGATTCTGCCGCAGCAGTATGGCTTTGCCATGCAGAAAAACAGCAGCCTGACACCTAAGATCAACGCCGCGCTGCAGGCCCTGCGCGCGGATGGGACTTACAGCAAAATCTACGTGAAATGGTTTGCTAAGCAGCCGAAATAATCCTGCCAGGCCGGAGCCCTCCGGCCTTATTTAGCGTTTACAGGTTAAATTATGAATTTTGACAGTAAATATATCTGGGAATCTCTGCCGCTACTGCTGCAGGGGCTGCAGCTGACCTTGATTATTTCGCTGTCAGGTCTGCTGGGCGGTTTTATTATTGGCTTACTGGCGGGAACCTGCCGTGCTCTGGGCGGAAAAATCGCCAAAACGCTGTCACTTATTTTTGTCGAGCTTATTCGCGGTACGCCCATCATGGTGCAGGTAATGTTTATCTATTTTGCACTACCGATGGTGTTGCCGATAAGAATTGATCCCGTCACCGCCGCGATCGTGACCATTGTGATTAACTCCGGTGCCTACATTGCTGAAATTACCCGGGGCGCGATCCTCTCAATCAATAAAGGCTTTAAAGAAGCGAGTCTGGCGATGGGCTTATCGCAGCGCAGTACGCTGTGGTATGTCATCATGCCTTTAGCGTTACGCCGCATGATTCCGGCTTTAGGTAACCAGTGGATTATCAGTATTAAAGATACCTCACTGTTTATTGTGATTGGCGTGGCAGAACTGACGCGTCAGGGGCAGGAGATCATTGCGGGTAATTTCCGTGCGCTGGAAGTGTGGACGGCGGTGGCCATGATTTATCTGCTGGTGACGTTATGCCTGAGCTTTTTACTGAAGCAGCTGGAAAAAAGGATCCATATTTTATGAGCATGGTTGAATTTAACGCAGTGTCGAAAAATTTCGGTGCCACGCAGGTCCTGCACAATATCAATTTAAAAATTGAGTCCGGCGAGGTGGTGGTGATTATCGGCCCTTCAGGTTCAGGAAAATCAACGCTGCTACGCTGCATCAACAAACTGGAAGAGATCTCATCCGGGACGCTGCTGGTCGCCGGAATGCATATCACCGATCCGCATGCGAATGAATGTGATATCCGCCGCGAAGCCGGCATGGTGTTTCAGCAGTTCCACCTGTTCCCGCATCTGACTGCACTGGAGAACGTGATGTTCGGCCCGATTCGCGTGCGTCATCAAACGAAAGCCGCGGCGCGCGAGCAGGCGCTGGCGCTGCTGGAGCGCGTTGGCTTGCGCGATCGCGCCAGCCATTATCCGTCTGAACTTTCAGGGGGCCAGCAGCAGCGCGTGGCGATTGCCCGGGCACTGGCCGTCAGGCCGAAAATGATGCTGTTCGATGAGCCGACCTCCGCGCTGGATCCGGAGTTACGTCATGAAGTGCTGAAAGTGATGCGCTCGCTGGCTGAAGAGGGCATGACCATGGTGATTGTGACGCATGAGATTGGCTTTGCCCGCGATGTGGCTTCGCGGCTGATCTTTATTGATGGCGGTACCATTGTCGAAGATGGGCCACCTGATATGCTGCTGACTGCCAGCCGTAATCCGTGTCTGAAAGAATTTTTGCAACATGTATCCTGAAATGAAGTGAAATAACGCTATGAAAAAACTCGACTTCCGTGGTTCGGCTTTTGTTATTGGTCAGCAACTCGGTGACTTTGGCCGTGATGCCTGGCATAACAAACTCAGACATACCCGTCTCTGGCAAACGGTCACCGCCATGAAAGATACGCAGCAAATCCGCAGTATGCGCGCGCGGGTTCAGCGCCAGTTCCCGCTGATCTGGCAGGAGCTGGAAGGACTGGCTGAAGGATTACAGGCACCGATTGACGAGGTGTTTGCGTGGAACTGCCGGGGCGATCTGGTGCGTTCAACTTCGGATGGTTGCACCACGGTGGCGGGGAAAAGTGCCAGCGGGGAGTTGATCATTGCGCACAACGAAGATGGTTTTCCCCAGCTGCGTGACGACTGTGCGCTGGTCACCGTGACCCCCGATGACGGGCTCGCGTTCACCAGCTTCGCCTATCCGGCATCACTTTGCGGTCATACTTTTGCCGTTAATGAGAAGGGCATCGTTAATACCGTCAATAACATTCGCGCACAGCATCGTCCGGATGGCGTGCCGCGCCAGATCATTGCCCGCGCGTCGCTGAACGCGACCACGCTGGATGAAGCGATCGCCATACTTAGCGCCATACCGCGCGCCGGCGCGTTTCACCATACGCTGGGGCAGCAGGGCGATAGCCGCCTGATCAGTATTGAAGCGACAGGCTCAGGCTGTTCAGTGATCGCACTGACTGCGCCTTTCGGGCACGCTAACCATCTTATTCACCCGCAGCTTGCCGCCGTCGAACAGGTGGTCACCGCCAGTTCCGGCTCGCGCCAGCAGCGTCTGGAGACATGGCTGACGACGCAAACGGCGGTAGATGGCGCGGCGGCCAGGGCGATTTTATCGGATCAGCAGGATGCAGCGTTGCCGATTTACCGGCTGTCGCCGCATGATCCGGATGAGGAAAATACCCTCGCCACGGCTATTTTTACCCTGAGTGATGACGCGGTGACGTGGCAGATCTTCACGCGCGACCGCCAGCGCGCCGCTTTGCAATCTGCTGGTCGTCAATGAGTTGTTATTTTTAATCTCCACAGCCCATCACTGAAGCCGTACAGTGATTGCTGGCAGCGCGCTAACCTGCGCTGCCAGCAATACTGACTATGTTACTCGTGGAAACGCGCTTCTTCGGACATCAGACATCCGTCGCTGAAACTCCAGTCATCGACGGTGTTAAACTGAATAATCACCATCACATCCTGCGGATCGATATCCAGCGATTGCGAGAGTTGCTGACACAATCTGCGACACAGCTTGTGCTTCTGTTCGCGGCTGCGCGGCTTGCCCGCAGTAATCATGAACTGAACAAAATTCTCTGAACGCCCGCGACTTTTATAGTGGCGATCAAACACCCTTAGCCGCGCCGGCAGTTCTTCAAATACCTGAAAGCGGTCGCCGGGTGGAACGGCAAATTCGTCCTCCAGACTCTGTTGCAGGATGTCGGAAATCTGCGTTAATTGCGCGTCGCTATAACCCTGACGCAGTATGATGCGGGTAAAAGGCATGAGGGTTACGCCTCTTCCAGACAGCTTAGCGCTGACACCGCCGCCGGCCAGCCGGCATAAAAGGCCAGATGGGTGAACACTTCGACGATCTCTTCTCGTGCCAGGCCATTCTGTAGCGCGAATTCGATATGCCACGGCAGCTGTTGCACCCGCCCCAGCGCCGTCAGTGCGGCCAGCGTAATCAGGCTGCGTTCGCGCGGCGTAAGCGCGTCACGTTGCCAGATGTCATCGAAAAGAACCTGCTGACTGAGTTCGGCCAGCTTTGGCGCGATGCGCGCCAGCGTTTTACTATCGAGTGTTTTTGCCATGATGTTTCTCCGTATTGACTCAGCCGCGATTGTGGCGAAACATAACCATCCTGAAAATCAAATAAAACACCGTCATTCATCCCATAAATCAGGACGATCATGCAAAAGTTAGCTCAGACGCTGGATCTCGATGCGCTGCGCAGTTTTGTCACCGGCATGGAGTGTGGCAGTTTTGCGCAGGCCGCCGTGCGGCTCTGTCGATCCACTTCGGCGGTCAGCGCCCAGCTGAAAAAGCTGGAGCAGCAATGTGGCAGCAAGCTGGTGGAGAAAAGCGGGCGTCATCTGGCGTTAACCCGTGAGGGGGAAGTGATGATGGGTTATGCCCGCCGTCTGCTGGCATTGAACGACGAAGCACTGTGCACCTTCAGCGGTGTAGGGCTGCAGGGGGAAGTGCGCCTGGGCATGCAGGAAGATTTTGGTGACACTCTGATGCCCGGTATTCTGGGCGAATTTACACGTCACCATCCCGGGCTGCAGATTATCGCCCGCGTGGCGCGTAATCAGGAGCTGCTTGCAGCGCTGGACAGCGATGCTCTTGATATGGCGCTGTTGTGGCAGGCACAACCGCTGCAGCGTAAAGGCGTGTTGATCGGCCAGTTCCCGCTGGAGTGGATCGCCCACCCCGACTGCGACGTCAGCGCGATGATAAGCCAGGGCGAACCGCTGCCGCTGGTGATGTTTGATAATCCCTGCCTGATGCGCTCGCGCGCCATCGACAGTCTGGACCGGGCGGGCATTGCATGGCGAATCGTGTTTGTCAGCCATAGCCTGAGCGGCATCTGGGCGGCGGTGCGGGCCGGTCTGGGGATCACCGTGCGCACGCGGGTCGGCATGCCCGCTAACCTGGTGAGCGCCGGCAATGTTTTGCCGCCACTGGGCGCGCTGGGCGTTACGCTGGAACAAAAAAGTGGCAGCCAGACTGAACCGAACGCGCAAAACCTGCTGGCCAGACTGATGGAAAATGCGCTGCGCAGCATAGAGCCGTTGCCGGGTCTGAGGCCTGCCTGAATTGCTGCGCTAATCGCTGCGACAGTTACTTCGCAATCAGCAGCGCATCGGCGATATCCAGCATGGCGCGCAGGCGATCCATGTGCCGCAGATCCTGATGATAGCCTACCCAGATATCGCGTGAAGGCGGCGGCTGTGGGGTAGGAATCCGCTGCAGTCCGGCGGTGGCATCGCCCAGCGGCTGGGGTAACACCGCCACGCCCATGCCGCGCCGGCACATCTGCGCCTGCACCGCCCGGCTGGTGCTGGTAAAAGCCCGCTGTGACTGTGGAAATTGATCGAGCAGCCAGACGACGTCCGGAAAATGGGCTTGTGCGGTATTCATCAGGATCAGCCCCACTGAGGCGGGGTCGTGTTGCAATGCGCGGGCATTTTCAGGCGTGCCGTATAACGCATAGGGCATGCTCATCAGGCGCCGCTGGACAATATCCGGCTCGGTAAAAGGCACAATGCGAAAAGCCACGTCGGCGTCGCGCCGCGACAGATTGAGCAAACGGTAGCTGGCGATGATTTCCGGCACGATAGCGGGATGGCGCTGTGTCAGCTCGCTCAGTACCGGCGCCAGCACGGCGGTGGCAAACCACTCGGCACAGGAGATGCGTAAAATACCTTCCAGTCGCGGGTGATTGCCCGCAAGCCGTCTCTCCATCGCCAGCGCAGCATTTTCCATGCTTTCCGCCAGGCCCAGCACGGCGTCACCGGCATCAGTTAACACCAGGCCATCCGGCGTGCGGCGAAACAGCGCCTGATGGGCCTGCGCTTCCAGCACCTTAATGCGACGACCCACGGTCGGATGGCTGACGCCGAGCCGGCGCGCGGCCTCGCCATAGGATCCGCTGCGCATCACTGCCAGAAAGATCCGTACATCGCTCCATTCCATTGCGCTCGCCCCGTTCAAAAATGAACGTCGAATATACAAAAATGGCAGTTCTCAAACAACTTTGTAGCTATCACCATAACGGCATCATCCAGACTGAACTGATTGAGGATTGCAGAACATGAAGAAGCTTCAGGACAAAGTCGCCCTCGTAACCGGCGCATCTAAAGGCATTGGCGCGGCAATTGCCCGCCAGCTGGCCGCCGACGGCGCAGAGATCGTCGTCAACTATGCCGCGGATAAAAACGGGGCGGATAAGGTGGTCGCCGCTATTGAGGCCGCCGGTGGCACGGCGGTGGCGCTGGCAGCGGATGTCACCGATCAGCCGCAGGTTGAGGCACTCATTCAATCTACCCTCGCGCAGTTTGGCCGGCTGGACATCGTGGTGAACAATGCCGGTGTGTATCAGTTTGCGAAGATTGAAGAGAGCAGCGAAGCGCTGTATCGCAAGCAGTTTGACATCAATGTGCTCGGCCCGCTGCTGGTGACAGGCGCCGCGGTGCCACATCTGGGCAAGGGCAGCAGCATTATCAATATCAGCTCATTTGTGACGCGGGTATTTCTGGCGGGGAGCGCTATCTACAGCGGCAGCAAAGGCGCGATTGATGCCATTACCGGCGTGCTGGCGCGCGAACTCGGTCCGCGCGGCATCCGCGTCAACGCGGTCAATCCGGGGTTAATCGAAACCGAAGGCACGCACAGCACCGGCGCGATGGGATCGGAGTTTCAGCGCTGGAACGAAAGCCAGACGCCGCTTGGCCGTATTGGCCAGGTGCAGGATATTGCGCCGATTGTGGCTTATCTCGCTTCCGACGATGCCGGATGGGTGACGGGCGAGGTGATGATGGCGTCAGGCGGCATGCGTTAACGGGAGAAAAGGATGCATCAGATGATGGTGGTGTGCGTCGGCGATGAAACCCATCGCTTTGACCGCGACTATTATACCCACACGCACCTGCCGCTGGCGCTGGCGTGCTGGCAGGATTATGGGCTCATTTCGGCGGAAGCGTTCTATCCCGCTTCAGACCGCAGCGGCTGGCTCTCCATCGGTGTTTACACGTTTGCCTGTCAGCAGGATGTCAACCGGGCGCTGGAGTCCGAACAAACCAAAAGGGTGATGGCCGATGTGGTGCATTTTACCGATGCCCCCACGGTGATCCGCAGCCATTTTATTCCCTTCTGAACGGCAGCGACGCCGCCGCGCGCTTATACCCTCCATTCACCGGTTTGATAGCCTGCTTAATGAACGCATTGTGCATTAAGCAGGCATCCCGGCAGCAAAAACGGGACGCGCTGGTGCCAAATCAGGACAAACCAATCCCTGAATCTGGTACGTGGCGCTGCCTTTTGCTATTTCATGTGTGAGCTATCACCGCAGCAGCACACAGGATGCAAACATGAATTTTTACAGCAGCAGAGAATTTACGGGTTCCAAAGCCTGGGAGTCTCAGCATATTGCCAACTTCGATAACACCAGCGTTAAACTGCACTGGACCGATCAACCCTATAAATGGCATATCAATGACGGACAAGAGGTGTTTGCCGTTATGGATGGTTGCGTTGACATGTTCTACAAACAAGCGGGTGAAGTGAGAACCCAACGATTAACCACCGGCGATATTTTTTATGCCAGCGAAGGCACTGAACACGTCGCACATCCACAGGGCGTAGCCCGGGTGCTGGTGATTGAACAAGCGGGATCGGTTTGAAGCGACTTCTCAACCCCGGTTATTTCACGATCGACGAAGCCTGATCAGCGCGATTACCGGCTATGACGCGCCGGCGATGGCAGTCGGCGGGATCGAGCCGTTCTCCCCGGGCAGAATACACGGCCAGTTCAGGTAACGGTTCGCCGTTGGCGTTATCCAGCAATACCGAGTGAGTCTCGCCTTTTTCAAACAGATAACGCTCTCCCCACTGGCGCATCGCCACGACGATTGGGAAGACGGCTCGTCCCCGTTCGGTCAGCAAATATTCCTTGTAGGCGCTGCCATCTGACGCCGGACAACTCTCAAGCACGCCGACTTCGACCAGCAGTTTCAGCCGTGACGCCAGGATATTTTTTGCCAGCCCAAGGTTTTTCTGGAAATCACTGAAGCGGCGCACATCATCAAACGCTTCACGGATGATCATCAGACACCAGCGTTCGCCAATCACCTCCACGGTCCGGGCGACCGGGCATTCGCTGGTTCTGAGCGCTTCCTGTTTGGCCATCTTCTCTCTCACTCTGCTGATTTACTGACGGCAGCTTAGCCTTCTGCAAAACAAGTTGCAAAAAAAAACCACCGCTGCTACTTATAGAATAAATCGGTTTCAAATAAAAACCACATAAGGATGCAACATGACTTGCACCAGTGATACCCCTGCAACCTCTGAGGCGCCTCTTTCGCCGGCGACGATCTCAGTGCTGTCGCCCCACATCATTTTTCTGTTCTCACTGACCTGCGCGCTGGCTGTCGGCAATGTCTATTCTGCCCAGCCATTGCTGGAATCCATCTCCGCAACGCTGCAGGTTTCGCCCGGCACTATAGGCCTGGTCATCACGGCAACGCAGGCGGGTTATGCCATAGGATTGTTCTTGCTGGTGCCGCTCGGCGATCGCTTTGATCGCAAAAAGCTGGTGGTCACGCACCTGCTGCTGTCGGTGCTGGCCCTGATCGCGGCGGCGTTAGCAGAGAGTTTGCTGGCGCTGCTGGTGGCGATGCTGCTGGTGGGGCTGATGGCGGTGGTGACGCAAACCGTGGTGGCGTGGGCCGCTATCCTGTCGGCACCGGCTCAGCGTGGCAAGGTGGTAGGCAGCGTCACCAGTGGCATCGTCATGGGCATACTGCTGGCGCGGCTGGTCTCTGGCATCATCGCCGATATCGCCGGCTGGCGGGCGGTGTATATGACCTCAGCCGCGCTGATGCTGCTGATTACCGTGCTGCTGGTGAAAGTGATACCTGCTGCCGGTCCGCAGAACACAGCCACTTCCGTGGCCGGGCTGCTGGGGTCTGTCCCGCGTCTTTTTGTCACCGAGCCTTTGTTGCGTCAGCGCGGCGCGCTGGCTCTGCTGATTTTTGCCGCGTTCAGCATGTTGTGGAGTTCCATGGTTTTGCCGCTCACGGCCATGTCGCTTTCCCATACGCAAACAGGGCTGTTTAGTCTGGCCGGGATAGCCGGAGCGCTGGCGGCTTCCAGAAGTGGCGCCTGGGCTGACAGGGGAATCGGCCAGCGCGCCAGCGGATGCGCACTGGTTTTATTAACGCTCTCGTGGCTCCCGATCGCCTTCGCGCAGACCTCTTTATTGTTGCTGGTTATCGGCGTGATCATGCTGGATTTCGCCGTACAAACGGTGCATGTCATCAACCAGAGCATGCTGATTGCTGGCAAACCCGCTATCACCAGCCGGCTTATCGGTGCCTATATGTGTTTTTATGCGACAGGCAGCGCGCTGGGCGCTATTACTGCCACCCAACTCTATGCGCACTGGGGATGGTATGCCGTGTGCGGCGGCGGGGCACTGGTCAGTGCCTGCGCACTTATTCTCTGGTATGGAACACGTCAATCATGAAATTATCACACCTGCTGCTGGCCATCGGTATTACCACCATCTGGGGCATTAATTTTTCGGTGATTAAATTAGGGTTGCACGCCATCGATCCATTTATTCTGGCAGGGCTGCGTTTTACGCTGTGTGCCATCCCGGCGCTCTTCTTTATTAAAAAACCTGACGTCCCGTGGCGCTACCTTATTGGCTACGGACTGGTGTTCGGCATTGGCTTGTGGGGCCTGGTGAATCTGGGGATAAAAACCGGGCTGTCGGCGGGGATCGCCTCGCTGGTGCTGCAGTTCAGTGCCTTTTTCACTCTGCTGCTCGGCAGTTATGTGTTTAAAGAACAGCTCAGCCGCTATCAGATCGCTGGCTTTGTGCTGGCGTGCAGCGGATTGATGAGCATTGTGTTTATTACCGACGGCTCGGTGACGTTTGCCGGGTTGCTGCTGGTGCTGGCAGGCGCCATAGCCTGGAGTATTGCCAATATCATCATGAAAAAAGCCGGCACGAAGCAGGTATTCGCGTTTCTGGTCTGGTCGAGCGCCTTTTCGCCGCTTCCGCTTTTTCTGCTGGACGGATTAATTAATGGCAGCGCGGGCTACAGCGCATTAATCAGCCATATGGATACCCGTGCGATATTGTCCATTCTGTTTCAGGTCTACCCCAATACGTTATTAGGCTACTGGATCTGGAATTCATTGCTTAAGCAGTATCCTGTCTCCACCGTCGCGCCATTATCGCTGCTGGTGCCGGTATTCGGCATTCTCGGTTCGATGATGATATTTGGCGAAGTTATTTCTCCGATGAAAATCGTGGCGCTGGTACTGATTATTACCGGGCTGGCGGTTGGCTTATATGGACAACGCATCAAACGTTATTTCATCCGCAGTCGGATTCGCTGTGATCGGCAGCCCGCTGATGAGCCGTGATCCGACAAGAGCGGGCATCCCGCCCGCTCTCTCTGTCAGTGAAAATCCGCTTACTGCACCACGAAACGCGCGACTGAGCCTTCCAGTGTCGACGCCTGATCGCGCAGTGCGCTGGCGGCGGCCGATGATTCCTGCACCAGCGCGGCGTTCTGCTGCGTCACGCTGTCCATCTGAACGATAGCGACGCCAACCTGCGAAATGCCGCGATTCTGCTCATCGGAAGCCTGCGCGATTTCGGCGAGGATGCTGGTTACGTTGCCAACGGAATGCACAATTTCATCCATGGTTTTACCGGCCTGACCCACCAGCTGTGAACCACTGCTGATACGCGCGACCGATTCGCCAATCAGGGTTTCGATCTCTTTGGCCGCCTGAGCGCTGCGCTGCGCCAGACTGCGCACCTCGCTGGCGACCACGGCAAAGCCGCGTCCCTGCTCACCGGCGCGCGCTGCTTCTACTGCTGCGTTTAACGCCAGGATATTGGTCTGGAAAGCAATGCTGTTAATGACGGTGGTGATTTCAGCGATTTTACCGGAGCTGGCGCTGATCTGGTCCATGGTTTCAACCACGCCTTTGACCAGCGAGCCGCCCTGATTGGCCTTCTCCGAAGTGGCGCGCGCCAGTTCGCTGGAGTGATGAATGTTTTCAACGTTCTGCTTCACGGTAGCGGTTAACTGCTCCATGCTGGCTGCCGTCTGCTCCAGCGCGGCCGCCTGCTCCTCGGTGCGGGCGGAAAGATCGTTATTGCCTGCAGCAATTTCTGCGGAAGCGTGGCTGACCTGCATCACGCCGCTGCGAATGTTACCAATGATGCCGCGCAGATCGTTGCTCATCTCACCGACCGCCTGCATCAGCTCGCCCAGTTCGTCCTTACGCGAAGTGTGCAGCTGTACGCTCAAGTCTCCCTGCGCAATCTGCCGCGCGACGTTCAGTGTTACCGCTAAAGGACGGGTAATCTGCCGGGTGATAAACACCGCAATCAGAATGCTGATTACCACAGCCGCCGCCAGGATCAGCGACATCCACAGGATTGCCCGGGCGATATCCTGGTGCGTGGCGGCCAGCTGCTGGGTAAATAATTGATTACTGGTATTAGTCAGATGCAGGCCCGCGATGGCAAGCTGGCGGGTCGCTTCCACTTCTTCTTCCGCGGAGGCGTTGTAGTCCTGCACGCTGTCGCGTCTGGCCGCCAGCGTTACGGCAATTTTATCCAGCGCGTTGCTGTCATCAGCGCTCAGGCGTGGTCGAGCCTGGTCAATGAGTTGAATCGTTTCAGCTATAAAGCCTGACAAAGCCAGACGGTTTTCCTCAGTGTTGTCCAGCGCCATCAGCTTTACGCGAATACTAATACCGTTCAGATATTTAGCGATTTCAGTGAGCGTAGCTGCCGTATCCTGCTGTGTGCTGACGTAGTTTCTGGCCAGCGCGGCAATCGCCGTGGTTTCGTCACTGAAGCGCAGCGCCTGCAGAATGCTCTGGCGCTTATGCACTTCGTTCACCGTTTCTGCACGATGCTGACGATAAAGGTTCATCGCAGCCGGCAGAGAGGCAATCAGCGCGGTCTGCGCGCTATCCCATCGCCAGGTTTTCAGCTGGTTGATACTGCCCTCAATCGCCTGCAGTCGCGATTCGTTGTCGGCAATGAATTTTTCATCGTGGGTTTTAACGTATTGCAGGCGGGCATCTTTAGCCTGCGCGAACTGATCGTTGATGCCTTTCAACTGGCTGAGTTTTTCCGCACGTTCCGCGATGTCGTGCAGGTTTTTGATGCCACAGGAAGCTACAGCAATGCTGAGGATAAGCAGCACACCAAACCCGAGCATGAGTTTTCTGCTGACTCTGATATCTTCCAAAAAAACACGTATTTTTTTCATTAAGGTGAATCTCCCTGGTTGTTGTTGTCCACGCTTTTGCCTGATGGCAATGGCGTTATCGGCAGGGAGATGATTAATTTCAATTAAAATAATTAAAAAACATATAATCACCTAAATTTATTAGATGAGCTATGCGGGGGAGGGCTGCAACGGTGGGGCAGGCGGGGAGCTCGAATTTTCTGTTTTAGGGTGGTACTGATTTTGGTGGATAGCGGTGCGGGGGAAAGTATTGACGCAACCTGCCGGTTTGTCAAAGCGCCGGGATTTCAGGCGAAGGGCCCGATAGCCCTCAGGCCAGGCGTTGCGCCTGAGGACATTCCGCTACGCCTGAAATCCTCAGGACTCCGCTGGCTGATTCGTCAGCCACTGAGCGGCGCTGGTGGTGGCAATGTGTTCGCGGTAATTAAACGTTTCCTGTTTAGGCCATGCCACACCGTCCGGACGGGCAAAGGCCAGCCGATAGGCCGCGCCAGTGTCATGGGGATGACGCTCTGCATCTTCCTGTAGCCTTTCCCGGCTAAGTAATACTCGCCTGACTGCGCTTTTCCAGTGAGATTGCATCAGGTCAGCCAGCTCTGCATAAGTCAGCGTATCGCCAGCGATATAAACAATGGCGTTCTGAAAAGCGGGCTGATGAAAGAAGATATCGGCTGTCAGCTGCCCGATGTCGTCTGGCGTGGTGAGTGTCAGGGCATAGTTCCAGTCGCCGAGGGCATAAACCGTTTTATTCCCGGCATCGATCACGCCAAAATCGGGTTCAAACAGATAGCTGGTAAAAATACCGGTCGAAACAATTACCCAGTCAGTGTTGCTTTGGGCGCGCAGCAGGTGGCGCACTTCAAGCTGTTCATCCCACACCGGTTGCCCACTCTCTTTGCCGATAACGTCATAATCCACGCCAAACTGCCAGGGAAAATAGCGGGCGACACCCGCCTCGATTACGGCCTGAGTGATTCTGAGCTGCGTTCCCGGCCCGCCGACAAAACCACTGCAATTAATGATGGCATCATAAGAACGAAATAATGCTGAGAGTTCGCTCAGGCTATTTTTCTGCAGGTCGCCTTCCGTCACGGTGATATTTAGCTTTTGCAGCGCATCCAGCCGGGTTTTAAGTGGGCCGGACGTGGCATGTGCAGCCTCGCTTCTGAGTAATACACTTATTTTGATCAGCGGATGCTGCTGCACTTTTTTAGCCATGGCGTTTAACACCGCCATGCCTAATTCTCCTGCGCCAAGGATAAGAATATTTTCGACATGTTGATCAACGGGTAGCATGCTTGTCTCCTTAGGTTATATCCGTCATCCTGACAGCGGACAAACCCTGATTCAATCAGGTACACCCGTGATCACACGCCGGCAATCGCTGGTCGCTGGGTATATTGCATATTCTGGTCACCCATGGACCGTTGCGCCATGCAGAAATGGGTCGTTTATTGCATGGTGTCACACAACGAATGCTGACGCGCACACTGCGAACGCTTGAGCGTGACGGCCTTATTTCCCGTTGTGATTATCAGGAAAAAGTACCGCGTGTCGTCTATACGGCCACGGAAGCGGGCGAAGAAATGATGATGAAAATGATGCCGCTCTGGGCGTGGATTATTTCGTCGGCCGACTATTTTAAGCAAAGCAGGATTACGTTTGATACTCCTCATCAGTAATCGCATTAAATTGCGTGATGACGAACTTGCTGAGGATGCGTGATTATTTCCCTGCTGCCAATAGTGCAAATTTTTTTGCACTATTAATCCTGTCCCGGTTTTGACAGGTTGTCTCGTGAGAATTCACGCATTGAGAGCAGCACGGGCATCAGATTATGGCCCGCATGCGTGAGTGCGTATTCAACACGCGGGGGCTGCTCACCAAAATCAGTGCGGGTTATCAGCCCATCACGTTCAAGCTTACGCAGATGTTGAGTCAGTACTTTATGCGATATCTCCGGCATACTCTTCATGAATTGCGAGTGACGCATCACAGGCTCCGCAAATAATCTGAATAAAATCTGCAGTGTCCATCTGCCGGAAATAATAGTTAAACATTGCGTGACATAAGCGACCGAACCTTCTGGTCCAAGACAACGTGTTTTCTCATCATCGCCTACAGGCACTTTCAGGTGCGTAATTGATTCATTCATCAGTTTATTTTCCAATAGATTTTTCACGTATCCTGGAGAACAGTAATGGATCTGAAACTCGACGGCAAAATTGCTTTGATAACGGGTAGCACCAAAGGTATTGGAGAAGCGGTAGCCAGAGGGCTTGCCGCTGAAGGCACCCGCGTTATTATACATGGCCGGGATCAGGCTAAAGCTGAAAATATCGCCAGCGATATCATAAAGCAAGGTGGACAAGCGTACGCAGTAACGGGAGATTTAACCCGTGAGGCAGATATTCAACTGCTTTATCAGCAAGTCTGTTCGCTTGTACAATGCGTTGACATTGTTGTTAATAATGCGGGTGGCTCCGGCCCCACAGAGGACTGGACGTCTTCTTTGCCAGAAACCTGGGCGGCTGGGTATGATAAAAATGTCCTTTCAGCCTTACGTGTCATTAATCTTTTTCTTCCTGGGATGCGTGAACAAAAGTGGGGCAGAATCATTAATATTTCGAGCCTGGCAGCGTTGATGCCTCCCGCCAGGCGTCCGGATTATGCTGCTGCTAAAGCAGGGATTATTGCCATGACCTCATCGCTGGCAAAAGCGGTCGCACACGATGGCGTAACCGTAAATACTCTCTCACCGGGTACTATTCATAGTGCAAGCCTGGAAAAAGCGTTTCGTCAAACGGCCAAAGATACAGGGCTTTCAGCTGACGCGCCCTGGGAAGATATTGAACAGGCCGTATTGCCCCTGTATGCCAATGTGCCCATGGCGCGCGTAGGGACGCTCAAAGAAATAGCGGACGCCATCACCTTTCTGGCCAGCCCGTTGTCGGGTTACATAACGGGTTCCAATTTAAGGCTTGATGGCGGTATGTGGCCCGGACTTTAAAACCAGCCGCACAACATCCTGAATAAAATCTCTGTTTCAGCTACTACTTCATTCGATGACATCATCAGAGCCGATTTAATTATCAGAACTGGGCGGGCTGCTGTTGCAGCCCTGCTCATACCCTAACGTCATCCTCTTCATGATGCGCGCAGTCCCGGTCGGTATGCCCAATCCTGTTTATTGACAGTCCACACCTGGTCATGCATATTGTTATGTTATAACGTAACAATGAAAGTACCATAATGAAAAACTCGCTCTCCCTGATTATTGCGGCGCTGCTGTCGCTTCCTGTATTCAATGCTAATGCCAGTAACTATCCGTTCACCGTTGATAACTGCGGTGTCCAGGAGACCTTCGCTCATCCGCCTGCGCGTGTCGTCACCGTTGGCCAGCATGAAACGGAACTGTTGCTGGCGCTCGGTCTGGCAGATAAAATTGCCGCAACCTCGGTGTGGTTTGGCGCGCTGCCCGCCGATTTGCAAGGGCAGGGCAGCCAGCTTAAACGGCTGGCCGATAACGCCCCAGGCTTTGAAGCGGTGGTGGCGCAGCGCCCTGAACTGGTGCTGGCGCAGTACAGCTGGCACGTCGGGCCGCAGGGTGAAGTCGCCACGCGTGAACAGTTTGAACAGCTCGGCATCCGAACCTGGATTTCGCCTGCCGACTGCATCGGCAAAGCCGTCACCGCAACCTCCAATAGCGATGGTGCACGTACCACACCGTATGGGATCGAGGTGATCTTTGCGGAAATCAGCGCGCTGGCGCGCATTTTTGATGTGCCGGCGCGTGGCGATGCGCTCAAACAGCAGCTGGCCGCTCGTATAGCACAGGTTCAGCAGCAGCTGCACAAATCGCCGTCAGCGCCGCTGAAGGTGGTTTACTGGTTTTCCAGCCCGCGCCTGAAAGGCGATCCCTGGGTCGCCGGCAATAAAGGGGCGCCGGGCTGGATCAGCCAGACGCTCGGTCTGACTAACATTATCGCTTCAGACGAAGAGTGGCCGGCGGTTACCTGGGAACACATCGTCTCCGCGCAGCCGGACATCATCGTTATTGCCAGCATGGCGCGGCGGCTCTATCCCGCCGATGACGTCGCGGTTAAAAAACACTTTCTGCAAAGCGATCCGGTGACGCGTGAAATGCCAGCGGTGAAAAACGGCCACATTGTGGTGGTACCGGCCATGTCACTGAATCCCTCGTTGCGCAACGTAGAGGCCGTGGAGCTGATCGGTCAGCAGATCGCTGCTTTCGCACCTGCCCGATGAGCGCTCACGCTGTCTGTTACTGGCGCACCGGCCTGCTGATTGCTGCGGGCGCGCTCAGCCTGCCGGTGATGATGACGCTGGCCGCGGCGACCGGCGATGTCGCGATCAGCTTTACCCTGACCGCACAGGCCATCACCAATGGTCTTGGCATCACGCATTACGACCTGCCGGCGCTGGAAGCCGGCATCGTCTGGCAATACCGTATGAGCCGCGCGCTGATGGCGGCGAGCAGCGGCGGCGGGCTGGCACTGTGTGGGCTGGTGTTGCAGTCGTTGCTGCGCAATTCGCTGGCCGACCCTTATCTGCTGGGGATTTCCGCCGGCGCATCAACCGGCGCGGTGTGCGTGATGCTGCTTGGCATCGGCGGCGGGGCCATCACCACCGGTGCCGGCGCGTTTGGCGGTGCCTGTCTTGCATTTATGCTGATTGTTCTGCTCTCCGGCGGCATGCGGGAAAACACCGCGCGCATCATTCTGGCCGGTATTGCCGGGACGCAATTATTTAATGCGCTGACCGCCTACATTGTTAGCACGGCGGCCAATGCTGAGCAGTCGCGCGGCGTGATGTTCTGGCTGCTCGGCAGCCTGAGCGGTGTACGCTGGGCAGATGCATTACTGTGTTTTGCCGTGACCCTCGCCGGTTTGCTGACTGTGCTCTACCATGCGCGCGCGCTGGATACCTTCTCCTTTGGCGCGGAAGTCTCCGCGACGCTGGGCACGCAGGTAGCAGCGGTGCGCATCGTATTACTGCTGACCACTGCGTTAGTGACGGCGGTGATCGTCAGCGCGATTGGTGCGGTCGGTTTTGTCGGGCTGGTGATCCCGCATATCACCCGCATGATTGCCGGGCCGCGTCATCTGGTGACGATTCCCCTCGCGTTTCTGGGTGGCTGCCATTTCATGGTGATTGCCGACCTGGTATCGCGCACGTTAATCACCCATCAGGTGCTGCCGATAGGCGTGGTGACGGCGTTAGTCGGCGCCCCGGTGTTCGCCCTGATTCTGTATCGCAACCGGGAGAAATCATGAAGTATGTCGCGGTGGATAAACTGAGCGTGACGCTACAGGCGCGCAGCGTGTTATCTGACATCAGTTTTGCGGCGCAGCGGGGACAAACGGTCGGGTTGCTCGGCCCCAATGGCTCGGGCAAATCGACGCTCATCCGTGCGCTGGCGGGCGTTCAGCCCTGTGCTTATGACGGGCTGGAGATGGGCGGCACGCGGCTGAACCAACTCAGCCGGCGGCAGCGTGCCCGTACGCTGGCCTTCGTGCCGCAGCATGCCGAAATGGAAGCTGAGATGTGCGTCAGCGACATCGTGCGTCTGGGACGGGCGCCGCATCGCAACGCGTTCAGCCCGTGGCGGACGGCAGATGAAACGGCGGTGCAGCACGCGCTGTCGCTGATGAAACTGGATGCGCTGGCCGGGCGGTCGTGGCAGCGCCTGTCCGGTGGTGAACGCCAGCGCTGCCAGATCGCGCGTGCGCTTGCGCAGCAGCCGGATATCCTGTTGCTGGATGAGCCGATTAACCATCTGGATATTCAGTTTCAGCTCGAGCTGATGCGGCTGATTGCCGCACTGCCGGTCACGGTGATTGTGGCCCTGCACGACCTGAATCTGGCGGCAAAATTTTGCCAGCATCTGGTGGTGCTGCAGCACGGGCAAGTGGTGGCGAGCGGTGAGCCCGCCGCCGTGCTGACGCCTGCCCTGATTCAGCGGACGTGGCAGGTCGAGGCCATCGTCAACCGCAGCGAGCGCGGCACCATGAATATTCAGTACGCCTGAACCAGGCTGATCTTAACGTTCGTCGAACGGCACGCCGCCTTTGGATTTATGATGCTTCGGCGTTTCGATAATCGACACGGTGACCACATCAGCATCGATCTCAAACGAATCCACCACCGCCTGGGTGATGGCTTTGAGTAACTTTTTCTTCTGCTCAACGCTACGGCCTTCCGCAGCATAAACGACAATCTCTGGCATAACGGCGTTTCCTCACGGGTTAGAGTTCTTCTCAAGCATACCTCAGCCACGCTGCCGCGCGCAGCGTTAACCTGTCGCGACGGTTAAAAGGCAACAAGCGCCTGACGAATTCCCTGCAATCACCGTGTGTTAAAGTGTGAATTGTTATGTTATAACGTAATTGATTCGATGATGGTGTAACGGTTTATTCGGAAAATTTAATGAAATCAATGCAAAAATTGCTGATCGCTGCGGCGCTCGGCCTGGCTTCCTGCGCCGTTGTGGCGGCGAGCACCCCCGAAAAACCGGTGCGGATTGCCGCACCGTTTGAAATTAAAGGCAGCGATCCGGCGCTCTCCGGCGACATTCTGTTGCGCATGGATGTGGTTGAAACGCTGGTAGAAGTGAACGAACGCGGTGAGCCGGTGGCGGCGCTGGCGCAGCGCTGGCAGGTCTCTGACGATGGGCTGCGCTGGCAGTTCCAGCTGCGCGACGGCGTGCATTTTCACGATGGCTCGCTGCTGGATGCGGTTGCCGTGGTGAAATCACTCAACACCGCACGCGGCAAAGCGGGCTTACTGGACAAAACGCCAATCGCCGACATCAGCGGGGCAGGGCAGCTTGTCACCATCACGCTGCGTGAACCCTTCACGCCGCTGCTGTCGGTCCTGGCGGAAAGCCGCTCGCAAATCCTCGCACTGGCCAGCTGGGATGCGCAGGGCAACATCACGCGCATTATTGGCAGCGGGCCGTTTACGCTTACTTCCTTCCAGCCGCCGCAGTCGCTGACGGTGGCGCGCTTCGCGGATTACTGGGGCGAGAAACCGGCGATTGCCGCCGCCAGCTATCTGGCGACCGGCCGCGCGGAAACCCGTGCGCTGCTGGCAGAAAGCGGTGATGCAGATTACGTGTTTAACCTTGATGCCGCCAGCCGGCAGCGGCTGGCACGCAAAGCGTCGCTGCACATCCCGGCGATTCCGGTGCCGCGCACGTTGATGCTGAAGCTTAATCTGGCCGATCCGCTGCTGGCGGAACTGCCGGTGCGTGAGGCGATCAGCATGGCGATCGATCGCAACGCGCTGGCGCAGGCGGTGCTGCGTTATCCGGGCGCAGCCAGCCAGCTGTTTCCCCCTAACATGGCAGAGTGGCACAACCCGGCACTCACGCCGCTGCACTATCAGCCGCAGCAGGCTGCTCAGTTATTACAGTCGGCCGGCTGGCAACGCGGCGCGGATGGCGTACTGACGCGCAACGGCCAGCGCTTTAGCCTGACGCTGCTGACCTATCCCGATCGCCCTGAGCTGCCGCTGATGGCGATGGTGATTCAGCAGCAGCTGCGTCAGGTTGGCATAGACGTGCGAATCAACGCGACCAACGCCAGCGAGATCCCGGCGCAGCACCACAACAACCGTCTGCAGCTGGCGCTGTTTGCGCGCAACTTTGCCCTGACGCCCGATCCGACCGGAACGCTGCTGCAGGATTATGGCACCCACGGCGGTGACTGGGGGGCGATGAACTGGCATGCGGCAGGCTTCGACGCGGCGCTCCACACGCTGACGCAATCCACCGATGGCGCAGCCCGCGCCGGGGCGCGCAGCGTCATCACCCGCGCGCTGCAACAGGATCTGCCGGTGATTCCACTGGCCTGGTATCAGCAGTCGGCGGCGGTTAACAGCCAGCTGCAGGGCGTCAAACTCGATGCGTTTGAACGCCACTTCGGCCTGCGCCAGATGCACTGGGGGAACCATGATTAAACAACTCAGCTGGCGTATGGCGCAGGCGCTGTTCGTGGTGCTGGCGGTAGGATTACTGACCTGGCTGCTGGTGCAGGCGCTGCCGGGCGACATGGCGTGGCGCATCGCTTCGGGGCGCTATGGTTATGATCGCGTCGATGCCGACGCGGTGGCGCGGGTACAGCAGGAGCTGGATGGAGCGCTAAACGGCGGCAGTGCGTTGCTGCACTGGCTGTTCGATCTGCTGCAGTTTAACTTTGGTCGCTCGCTGGTTTCCGGTGAGCCGGTGATGGATGAGCTGCGCTGGCAGCTGGGCCAGACGCTGGCGCTGGCGGGCGTCTCGCTGCTGCTGGCGTTACTGCTGACGCTGCCGCTCGGCATCTGGGCCGGTTGCCACGCCAACGGCCGGCTCGACCGTGCGCTGTTCTGGCTGACCGCCTTGCTGAAATCGGTGCCGCATTTTGCACTCGGCATGCTGCTGATCCTGCTGTTCGCGCTGCAACTCGACTGGCTGCCGAGCGCCGGTCACGGCGAGCTGCGCCATTTCCTGTTGCCGGCACTGACGCTGGCACTGTCGCTGACGGCCGTCGGCGTGCGCGTGGTGCGCGAAGCCACCTGGCAGGTGGTATCGTCCGGCTATTATCGCTGGGGAGCGCAAAAAGGACTGGCACCCGCGCGCCTGCTGCTGCGTCACGGCCTGCGTAATCTGAGCGCGCCGGTGCTGACGTGGTTTGGCATGCAGTTTGTCTGGCTGGTGGAAGGCGTGGTGGTGGTGGAAACCCTGTTTGCGTGGCCGGGAATCGGTCACGCTCTGGTGCACGCCATTTTTGCGCGTGACGTACCGGTGATTCAGGCCAGCGCCATGACGCTCGGCCTGCTGTTTGTCCTGCTGAACATGCTGGTGGATGCCGGTTGTCATCTGCTCGATCCCCGGGGGGCGCGCGCATGAAGATGACGCTTTCACGCTGGGTGGGTCTGGTACTGCTGGCGGCGCTGCTGGCTTACGCGTTTGTGCTGCCGCTGATTCAGCACGGCGATCCGCTACAGCAGGATTTGCTGCAGATGCTGCAGACGCCGAACCGCAGCCATTTGCTCGGTTTCGACCATCTCGGTCGCGATATGCTAACGCGCCTCAGCGCCGCGCTGCGCCTGTCACTCGGGCTGGCAGCCCTGTGCGTGATCAGTGCGCTGATTGCGGGCGTGTTCACCGGTGTGCTCA
The DNA here is from genome assembly GCF_030024295.1 of Pantoea sp. Pa-EAmG. Lineage (NCBI taxonomy): Bacteria > Pseudomonadati > Pseudomonadota > Gammaproteobacteria > Enterobacterales > Erwiniaceae > Pantoea > Pantoea sp. Pa-EAmG. The sequence goes on along the minus strand of NZ_JASEWO010000011.1, from coordinate 2,908 downwards.
GTGCGCTGTATGGTGGCTGGCCGGAGCGATTGCTGAGCATCGTTGGCGATATGTGCCTCGCGCTGCCGGGATTACTGTTGGTACTGCTGCTGGCCGCCATTGCGCCAGACGCGCCGCAGATGCTGTGGCTGGGTATTTCGCTGGTGCTGTGGGTGGAATTTTTCCGCGTCACGCGTGCCACGCTGCGGCCAATTGTGCAGGCGCCCGGTATGCAGGCCAGCAAACTGCTCGGGTTCTCTGCCTGGTATCGTTTTCGTCATCATCTGTGGCCTGCGCTGGCACCGGTACTGCTGACGCTAACCTTGTTCTCTTTCAGCAGCGCCATCATGGCGGTGTCGGCGCTCGGTTTTATCAGCGTTGGCGTGCGTCCGCCCACGCCGGAGCTGGGCCTGATGATGACCGAACTGCTGCCGTTTGCGTGGGAAGCGCCGTGGCTGCTGATGCAGCCGGTAGCCGCACTGTTTTTACTGTTGATCAGCCTCAATCTGCTGATGAAAAAGGAGCGATGATGAAGGGATTACAGATCACCGGGCTGAGCGTTGCCACAGCGACTGAAACACTGGTTGAGCCGGTGGATGTGCGGCTACAACCCGGTCAGCCGCTGACGCTGCTCGGCGAAACCGGATCGGGGAAAAGTCTGCTGGCGCAGGCGATCATGGGGATATTGCCGCCATCGCTGCTGGCCAGCGGTGAGTTGATGATCAACGGCAGACGCTATCAGCTGCCGCTGGATACGGCGCAGCTGCGTCGGCTGTGGGGCAATACGCTGGCTTCGCTGCCGCAGGAGCCGTGGTTGTCGCTCGATCCGACCATGGCGATTCAGCAACAGGTGGCGGAAGGGCATCGCTTCGTGCGCGGTTTGCCGCCCGCCGCCAGTGCTGCAGCGGCGCAGCAGGATCTGCAGCAGCTGGGTCTGGCCGCGGCGGCACGGCGTTATCCGTGGCAGCTTTCCGGCGGCATGGCACAGCGCGCCGCGTTTGCGGCAGCCCGTGCCGGTGGCGCGCAGGTTCTGATTGCCGATGAGCCGACCAAAGGGCTGGATGTGGCGCGCCGCGATGAAGTCAGCCAGCTGTTACAGCGTGAAGTGGCCGACGGCGGCATGCTGTTAACCATCACCCACGACATCGCCCTGGCACGCCAGCTGGGTGGCGACGTGCTGGTGATACATAAAGGCAGCGTGATTGAACAGGGCCCGGCGCAGCAGGTGTTGCAGTCACCGCAGCAGCCTTACACGCGTGCGCTGCTGGCTGCCGATCCGGCCGTCTGGCCCGCCCGACAACAAACGGTGATCGGTGCCAGGCCGGTCATCAGCGCCCAGGACATTGTGCTGGCGCGCGGGGGAAAAAGGCTGGGTGTGCCACGCGATTTCACGCTGCACGCCGGTGAAATCGTTGGCCTGCACGGTGCCAGCGGCAGCGGCAAAAGCAGCTTCGGCGACGTGCTGTTGGGGTTGCTCGCGCCGCAGCAGGGCCGCGTAACGCACCACGCTGATGCGGATGCGCTGAAATATCAGAAAATCTATCAGGATCCTTCCGCGCTGTTTCCGCCACAGCGCACGCTGGGGCAAAGCATCAACGATGTGCTGCGGCGTCACGCTCTCCCGCCGGCACAGCGCGATGCGCTCATGACGCGGCTGGCCTTGCATCCCGCGCTGCTGACGCGGCGACCAGAGGCGCTCTCCGGCGGCGAACTGCAGCGCTTCGCGCTGCTGCGGGTGATGCTGCTGCGGCCGGTATTTCTGTTTGCCGATGAGCCGACGTCACGCCTCGATCCGCTGGTGCAGCAGCAAACATGGCAGTTGATCGCGGAACTGGCGCGCGAGCAGCAGTGCGCGGTGCTGCTGGTGAGTCATGACCGCGATCTGCTGGAGAAAGGCACGCATCGGGTGATCGCCATGGAAGCGGCTTAGCGATCGGGCGGCTGGCTGTCACCCGGCCCGAGACTCCGCTGCATTACCACGGTGTCCAGCCAGCGGCCATGTTTGTAACCCACCGATTTCATCACGCCGGTGTGCTCAAAACCGAGCGCCCGGTGTACTCCCAGCGAGCCCTGGTTGGCGCTGTCACCGATAATCGCGATGATCTGGCGAAAGCCAGCGGCTTCGGCCTGCGCCACCGCTTTTTGCAGCAGCGCCTTACCGATGCCGCGTCCGGTTTGCTGCGGGTCGAGATAGATAGAGTCTTCCAGCGTGAAGCGGTAGGCGTAACGCGGACGATACGGCGCGAGATAGCAGTAACCCAGCACCTGATCCTGCTCCTCAGCCACCAGCCAGTAACCGCCGCGCTCATGCACATCATTAATGCGCCGCAGCATTTCACTCTCCGCCGGCGGTTCCGTTTCGAAGGTTGCGGTGCCGTGCAGCACGTGCCAGGCGTAAATCTTCTGTATCGCCGCCGCGTGATGCGGCTGCGCGGGAATAATGTCCATATGTTCCTGCTGTTCTGCCAATGATGCTGACAGCATGCCACCGCGCCGCAGCGCAATCATCCGCCTTAGTCATAGGAAATTGTGATAGTGGTATTGCTAATGGGTTTTAAGACGATGCGCATCTCGCTCAAAGCCTTGCGGCAGTACCCTGTACTAAAAATAGCTGGAAATTAGTACGGGGTACGATTAAAGTGATAGGTAATTATCTGGAATTTATCGAAACACGCGTGTTTTCAAAAGCTCGTAAAAGTCTGCTGGCAGACGATAACGAATTTCAGGAACTCCAGGTTTTTTTGCTGGAGCATCATGAGTCGGGTGCCACCATCAGTCAGACCGGAGGATGCAGAAAGATCCGCTGGAGCCGGGCCGGAATGGGGAAACAAGGCGGAACAAGGATCATTTACTAAAACCGCCTAAGTTCAGGCAGAATTTATCTGTTACTCATCTATCCCAAAAATGCGAAGGATGATTTAAATTAAAC
>NZ_JASEWO010000107.1:0-16175 GCF_030024295.1 Pantoea sp. Pa-EAmG | reverse complement strand
ACAAAAAGCCCGCTCAGGTTTCCCTGAGCGGGCTTCTTTAAATCTGGCTCCTCTGACTGGACTCGAACCAGTGACATACGGATTAACAGTCCGCCGTTCTACCGACTGAACTACAGAGGAATCGTTGGAACGAGGCGAATATTAATGGCAGCCCCTGTGGGTGTCAACCGCTAAAAACACATTTGTATTCAACTGGCTAGCAAAGCGGCAAAGCGATCGTGATTTAAGCAGATTCCGGTGCCTGCTGCGCCAGACGCGCCAGCGGATCCTGATGGTAAAACTGCTGCAGGTGGCGATACATAGCCGGAAAACGGCTGGCAAGCAGGTCGGGGGCGCTGAAAAAGTACTCCGACAGCACGGCAAAACATTCCGCCGGATCGCTGGCGGCATAAGGATCGAGGGTCGCGGCCTGTTCACCCACCAGATCCACTTCCGCTTCAATCTCGGCCATCGCCTGCAGTAAATCTTTCTCCCAGCTGGCCACATCGCGCAGCGCGATGGCCGGGATGCCGCTGGTGTAACCGCTGCCGCGCGCGTCGAGCTTGTGCGCCACTTCGTGGATCACCAGGTTGTAACCAGAGAGATCGTACGAGTCCTGGATGTCCAGCGCGTTCAGCACCACCGGTCCCTGCGTCCAGCTCTGGCCGGCATGCACGGCCGGCGCGTGGTGCACCAGGCCGCTGTCGTCCTCCCAGCGATCGTCAACGCTGAACGGCTCCGGGTAGATCAGCACTTCGTGGAAGCCGTCGAGCCATTCCAGACCCAGCTTCAATATCGGCAGGCAAAACAGCAACGACAGGCGAGCCAGGCGCAGTTCGCTAAGTTCCAGCCCCTGCAGCGGAGTGATTTTTTTCTGCAGCAGGAAGCGTTGCGCCAGCGCCACCAGCGCCTGCTGCTCGTCGCTGTTCAGCAGAGAAAAGATCGGCTGCCCCAGCGCCTGTTGCCAGGGCAGGGCAGTCACGGCAGCATCTTTTTGTGCACGCCACGGCCATTTGATCATTGCGTCACTCACTCTGCAGGGCGGAAATCATATCCTGACGCGGCAGACGATAAATTGCCAGCGTGGAATCAAAGCCGCTTATTCAACCTGTTAGCGGCGGATTTGTCTGTGACAGGGATTGCAAACTGGCAAGGTGGGAAAGGGGCGCGCTGTGCCGCCGGCGAGGGGGCAAGGGCTGGTGATTCACTGAATCGCGCAAAAGATGACGCCCTCTTCTGTGCGGAAGAGGGCAAACGCTTAGCCTTCACGCTCCACACGCTGGAATGCGATGACCCAGACCCAGGGATTCACCTCCCAGCTGGTGGCGCCATACTGCTTCTGCCACGCCTTGCGGTAAGCTTCTTTCGGCGATTCGGAATTCATGTTCATAGTGAAGAAATTATTGAGGAAGTGCGAATCGGTCTGCACGCCTTCCGCCATGATGTCGTCTTCGCTGATGTCCTGAATTTTCTCCGCGCGTACCGCCGTGATTTCCAGATCGATGCGGCTGGCCCAGCGCGGCATATGGATGGCGGTCTGCCAGCCAAACTGCTCGGCGACCTGCTGATTTTCTTCCTGTTGTCCAAGTTCATGGCTGTCGGCGCGATACTGGCAAAATGCCGGATTGCGGAACGGCAGAGGATCGCGCTCGTATTCCGCCAGCTGCGCCTCAGGCACAATCGGACCCCGCCAGGTTTCACGCACCCACAGGCGATCGCCGACCTGGCCAAACGGGCACTGGGCGCCAATGTCCGCCATCGACATCAGCTTGTAGCCATGCAGATGATTAGCGCTGACATCAAACGCGTGCACGCCTTCATGATGATCCTGTCCCGGGCCAAACGCCTGAGTTTTCATAATGCGCCGGGTCTGAGTTTGCTGGCCAACCAGCAGGGCGCGCACCCGCTGTTCGGAAAAAAGAATCGGCCGTTCTTTCATTATGTACCTCATGTTGTATCACGTACCCGGAGAACTTCGACGAAACATCCGTATCCTCGGATGAGAGCATTAGCATAATGGGTTTGAATCAATTTGCTTAATAATTTGTCGCCTTATTATCGGGCAATAACTGCCGCTTCCGGTATTAAAAATGGCTCATAAGCAAACAGTGTGCTGACGAAGGCTTCGGGTACAGGTGAGAGCCGTAAATTTCCCCTATACAGTACGTTATAACGGTCGCAATGGGAATCTTTTCAGATTATGTCGCTATGCAAAGGGGCGTTTTAATGCTGGGGTTGCGACAGGCTAAACTGGACCTTTGGCGATGCTGAAAATTCACCCAGTGGGAAATGCATCACCGAAATTAAACAGAGTGGCTTAACTAAAACAGGTTAAGGAAATACTGAAAACCGTATCGCGGCTGGGCAAGCGGCATTAACAGCGCTATAACATGATCGGGATCGCATTTTTTTGCGCTGGACATCCGGGAAGGGTGTAAAGAAAGTGTCATCACCGGGCCGCTATGATGGGCGCAAGCCCTACCCGGTGCGAAATAATAGCAATAACAGGAGAAGCACGATGTCACTGACCCATTGGCAACACCGTTACGAAAGCTGGCTGCAGCTGAACTGGCTGCACGATGATAAAGCCCATGATATCGCGCACCTGCGCCGCGTCTGGATGAGCGCGGCCCGCATTATGCAAAACACCAATGCCGATCCGCTGGTGGTGCTGACCGCCTGCTATTTTCACGATGTGGTGAACCTGCCGAAAAACCATCCGGAACGCCATCTGGCTTCGACTTACGCGGCGGAAGAGACGCGCCGCATTCTGCAACAGGATTTTCCGGACTTCCCCTCAGCGCTGCTGGACAGCGTGGCGCATGCGGTGCAGGCCCACAGTTTCAGCGCCCGCATTACGCCAAAAACGTTAGAAGCGAAGATCGTTCAGGACGCCGATCGTCTCGAATCATTAGGCGCGATTGGCCTTGCGCGCGTTTTCTATACCGCAGGTGCGCTGGGACGGCCGTTGTTCGACAGCGACGATCCGCTGGGTAAAGACCGTGAACTGGATGACGTAAAGTGGACGCTGGATCATTTCCAGAAGAAACTGCTGAGCCTGCCGCAGACCATGCAGACGGAAACCGGCCGTCTGCTGGCGGAACACAACGCCGATTTTCTCGTCCGCTATATGGCGAAGCTGTGCGCCGAACTGCAGGGGAATCTGACCGATATTGATGAGTCCGTGTTACGCGATTTCAGTCCCATACCGGCACAATATTAAATTTTTATGACAGTCTGTTAACTTTCATCTGCTTCCGCTACGTTGTTGTAAATCAAGAGGGAGTGTGAAGATGACCGAGACCGTTAACTTAACCATTAAAATTGACCCGGCGCTGAAAGAGCACATTAAACAGTTAGCCGCTGATAACCAAATCTCCATGAGCCAGGAGATCGTTAACCGCCTGCAGGCCAGTTTAGATGCCGTTGAGCCACCGGCCGTCGACAGCCTGCATACTGAAGAGGCGGGCGATCAACTGAGCGCCGCCGAGCTGAAGCAGGTGCGTGCACTGCTGAAGAAAAGTAAGAAAAAGAAATAATACGAAAACCCGTCGCTGACGGGTTTTTTCTTTCTGCGCCTTAGCTAACGCGGAACTGCTGCGCGCGCTGCGTCAGTCGCGCTGAAAGTTCACTCAGCTGCGCCGCTGCCTGCACTTGCTGATCAGTCAGGGCTTCGTTTTGCTGGAGCTGAAGACTCATTTCCACCACTTCCCGGGCAATTTTGCTCACGCGATGGCTCTGCGCCGTACTGTTATCCTGCAGCTCATTCAGCTGGCTGACCACGCCCGATACCGCCTGGCCAATCCGCGCAAACAGCACTTCCAGCGCCTGCACCTTCGCAAAGCCATCCTGCACGTGCTGCTGCGTGTGCTGGATTAAACCGTCGATCTGCCGCGTGGATGCGCCGCTCTGCTGCGACAGCAATCCCATCTCTTTGGCGACGACCGAAAAACTGCGCCCGTAAGCGCCAGCATGCGCAGATTCTATCGCCGCATTAAGCGACAGCAGACGCGTCTGCATCGACAGGCTGTCCAGCATGCCGACGATGCCAGCGATATCGCCGGCGGCCGCGACGATTTGCTGCATCTGGTGATCCATATTGTCGACTTCATGGGCGCAGTGACGCATCAGCGCATCCGCGGACTTCGCGTCGTGCGTTGCCTGTTGCGAGAAGTGTGCACCTTTTTCCACCTCTTCTGACACGCGATGCAGCCGCTGCGACAGATGATGGAAGCTGGCATTTTGCGCCTGATGCTGCTGCATCACCTGCTGATTATGCTGCTGCATCTCGTCAGCGCCGGCCGCCACACGGGTTGCTACCGTCGTAATGTCGCTGACGATCTGCTGCAAACCCTGACGCATGGTATCGATGGACAGGAGCAGCTGGCGCGTTTCCAGCGACTGACGGCGCGTCGGTGCCGGGCTGGCGACCAGATCGCCCGTCGCGATTTGTGCCAGCTGGGCGTTGGCGTGACGCAGCGGCAGCAACACGCCGCGCATCAGCAGCGCGGCGGCCAGCAGCAGCAGCGCCATCAATAACGCGGCGATCGCCAGCGCCAGATTGCGGCTCTGCTTGAGCGTGCTGAGCGAATGCTGGTTGACGCTGCCGAGCTGCTGATTGGCCTGTTCGATTTCGCTAAACCAGGCATCGTTGAACTGCTGCTGGAAAGCCTGCATCGGCACCATAAAAAATGCGTTGATATCATTGGCTGCCAGCCCTTTCAGCTGCTCCTGCAACCCGCCGGCCAGCAGCACGAAGCCCTGTGCCAGCGGGCTATCGTTTTTCGCCTGATAGGCAGCAAACAGCTGCTGCGCCTGCTGCAATGAGGTAGTGGCCGCCGCCGCCAGGCTTTTCCAGCTGTCGACCGAACCGCTCTGCTGGTCCTGCATCAGATAAATACCGGCACGATGGCTGTTGTCGCTGGCGGTGAGTAGCTCAATGCGTGCTTTATCCAGCAGGGCCAGCCGTTCGCGCAACTGGCTGGCCTGCTGCAATGAGTGTTGCGTCTGATTCACGTGCTGGTTGAGCAACAGCACCCCGGCAAACTGCAGCAGACAAAACAGCACAATAAACAGCATGAACTGGCTGCGCAGGCTGGAGAGCCAGACGGGCAGACGCAGGGTAAAACGAGGTCGCAGCCGCAGCGGCAGGGAAATTACAGACAGGAGAGACATCAAACAGCTCCGCAAAAAATAAAACGCAGTATTGGTTTGATGCGTGACAGTCCGGTGACAGTGTGCGCGATGTGCGGCAAAACAGCACATCGCGCGTTACTAAAGCAAATTGCGGGGCGGAAAACCGGGGCGTGAAGCGCGGCTGCGTTTTCAGCGGCGCTGACGCGTATGCTGCTCAATCAGCGGCAGCAGCAGTTTCGCTACGGCGGCGAACACCGGTACCACCACCGAGTTACCAAACTGTTTGTAGGCTTGCGTGTCGGAGACCGGAATGCGGAAGCGCGCTTCGCCTGGCGCTTCAAAGCCCATCAGGCGGGCACATTCACGCGGCGTCAGGCGGCGCGGGCGGCGCGCCATGTTCGCGGCCTGCTGAAAATCCTTCTCACCCAGCGCGTGATCCCAGCCGCGATCGATCAGGATTTCCGACCCGTCTTTATAGTAGCGCGCTGACAGCGTGCGTACGCAGCAGTGCGGATTGCGCGGATCGTTGAGGCCAAAGCCAAAACCGTTGCCTTTGGCTTTATGCTTCTTCGCATACTGGTAGAGATAGTGCCACAGCGTGGGCGACAGAGTATATTTTGCCGCCGGCTGCGGCTCCAGCAGGCTGTGCAGCGGCGGAACTTCAGGCGGATAGAGCGCCGCCAGCGCGCGCAGCGAAAAACCCTCGCTCAGGCCGGTATCGCGCCGGATCCCCACCAGCACGATGCGCTCGCGGTGCTGTGGCAGGAAGTGACGCGCATCGACAACTTTGGCATCCGGCGATGAGTCGTCAGCCGCGTCAGCGACGTCGTAACCCAGCTCATCCAGCGTGGCCATAATAATGGCAAAGGTGCGGCCTTTATCATGGCTCTTGAGGTTCTTCACATTCTCCAGCACGAAAAACGGCGGTTTTTTGGCGGCGAGGATGCGCGCCACATCAAAAAACAGCGTGCCCTGGGCTTCACATTCAAAACCGTGCGCGCGACCCAGCGCATTCTTCTTACTGACGCCGGCCAGCGAAAAGGGCTGACAGGGAAAGCCGGCCAGCAGCACCTGATGGTCGGGAATCGTCTTATCGATATGCTGATAAATCGCCTGCTCATCCGGCAAACCGGCCGGCTGGGTAATCAGCCGGATATCACTGTTGAACTGATGCCGGGCGGGATCGCTGTAGTGATTGGCTTTATAGGTGCGCACCGCTTCTTTATTCCACTCGCTGGTGAATACGCACTGGCCACCAATCTGCTCAAAGCCGCGGCGAATACCCCCGATGCCGGCAAACAGATCGATAAACTGAAAGCGGGGATTGTCATAATGCGCCGGTCGCGACGGCAGCAGCGCCTGCAGACGGGCGACCTCCGCCGCTGACAGCGCGGGCGCGGCACTTTTTCCCGCGCGAATACGGTTAAGCTGCGTAATGCTCCAGTCGCGGCCGCCGGCCTCGCTCAGGATGACCACCAGATCGCGGGCCGCGTAGATATCCAGTACCTGCAGCAGTAACGCGGTGGCGTCATCATCAGCGGAGAGCGGGGAGGGCGAAGCCGTCGCGGCGGGATCGAGTGCAAGCATGCGTTTTTCCTTAACAGTGAAGCGGCTATGCTACCACTCCTGGCGCGGCGTGGAAATTAACGATGGCTGCGCGGCGTCTCGCAATCTGCTCCGCACAAACTTTCGCTTTTGCCTCAACGCGCTAAAGTTGAAGAAGCCCGCAAAAAAGGAGACGCCATGGCAGACGTCCACTCGCATGATATTCGCAGCAAAAATATGCGCGCCATTCGCAATCAGGATACGGCGATTGAGCAGCGTATTGCGCTGCTGCTGAAAGATCGCGGCTTTAGCTTTCGTGTACAGGACAAAGCGCTGCCGGGCCGGCCGGATTTTGTGCTGCCGCAGCACAAAGCCATTATCTTTGTGCACGGCTGTTTCTGGCATCGTCATCACTGTTATTTGTTCAAAATGCCGGCCACGCGTACCGAATTCTGGAGCGGCAAAATCAACAGTAACGTGGAGCGTGACCGGCGCTATGTGCAGCAGCTGCAGGAAAGCGGCTGGAAGGTGCTGATCGTCTGGGAATGCGCGCTGCGCGGCAAACTGCGGCTGGAAGATGAGGCGCTGGTGGAGCGGCTGGAAGAGTGGCTGCTGGCTGCCACGCACAGCAGCGAGATCGATCATCAGGGATTGCATCACTATCGGGCGGATTAAGGCAGGGTGATTGCTTTTACCTGCCATAACAGTTTAGATCAGCGTTTTCTCTGGGACGCGGAACACCACCATGAGCAGCATCAAACTGACGGTCAGACGCCTGTATCAACTGCGCGATGAGCGCATGGTCAATGCCCATGCCACGGCGCGCATTTACCTGGACGATACGCTGGTGGCCACCGAGGAGATAAGCGGCATGACAGAAAGTCCGGTGAGCAAGTATCTGCACGCCGACGATCTGCACGGGAAAACGTTACGCGTCGAATGGGACTGTGCGGGCATCGCCGATATGACGGTGACGGCGATTGAGCGGTGCCCCTGTTGTCAGGATCACGAACCGGAATAAGGAATGACATTTTGGCAGGAACCAGCTTACTGACTCTTCTGGATGATATTGCCACGCTGCTCGACGACATTTCCGTCATGGGCAAAGTGGCGGCAAAAAAGACCGCCGGCGTGCTGGGCGATGACCTGTCGCTTAATGCACAGCAGGTGACGGGCGTGAAGGCCAATCGTGAGCTCCCGGTGGTGTGGGGCGTGGCGAAAGGCTCGTTTATCAACAAACTGATCCTGGTGCCGCTGGCGCTGCTGATCTCCGCGTTTGCGCCCTGGCTGATTACGCCGCTGCTGATGATTGGCGGCGCCTATCTGTGCTTTGAAGGAGTGGAAAAAGTGCTGCACAGCCTGCACCACGACAAAGCGGAGAAGAGCCCGGAAGCGCGGCAAAAGCGCCTGGATAATCTGGCGCAGCAGGACCCGCGCCAGTTCGAAAAAGATAAGGTGAAAGGCGCAGTGCGCACCGACTTCATTCTGTCGGCTGAAATTGTGGCGATTACCCTGGGCATTGTTTCGGATGCGCCGCTGCTCAATCAGGTGTTAATCCTCGCCGGTATTGCCATTCTGGTGACCATCGGCGTGTACGGTATTGTGGCGATGATCGTTAAGATTGACGATCTCGGCTACTGGCTGCGTGAGAAGTCCTCCACGCTGGCGCAGGCCACCGGCGGCGCGCTGCTGGCGCTGGCACCGTGGCTGATGAAAATCCTGTCGGTGGTTGGCACCGTCGCGATGTTCCTGGTGGGCGGCGGCATTATTGTGCACGGTATCGCGCCGCTGCATCATGCCATTGAAGAGTACAGCAGCGGCTTCCCGGGCGTGGTTTCCATGCTGCTGAGCAACGGCGCCAGTCTGGTGCTGGGCTTTATCGTTGGGTCGATTGTGCTGTTAGTGGTAAATCTGGTTGCGAAGCTGCGCGGTAAATCGGTATAAAGCAGGAAATTTCTAATCACGGGTCAGGAGAACGATGATGAACGACGATATGTTTGAATTTGATATCGATGCACAGCTGGAGCAGGCGGAAGCCAAAGCGGCAGAAAAAGCCAGCGAAGTGCCGGCGGATATCAGCGACGAAGCCGACTGCGAAGGTTGCAAAATCTGATTTTCCACCCGGGAAAATCGTTCAAAGCCGATAATAACTTTTATCGGCTTTGTTTATTTACGGCATTTTTCACTGCTTATTCCGAATTTGTCACAGTAATAGCAATATCCTATAGGCAAAAAACGCGCACAGCTGCTATACCTTAATCCGTTCAATCAACGGTGAGAAGGGAGGGCGCGGTATGACCTTTGCAATCAGTGACGAAGTTCAGCACAAACAGGGCGGACCCACCATGGTGGTGACCGGCTATGCCAGCGGAATGGTAGAGTGTCGTTGGTATGATGGCTACAGTGTACGCCGCGAAGCGTTCCGCAGTGATGAGCTGACGCATCTGTCGGCCGCGCGCCAGCTGGCCAGCTGAGTCCTTCGGGACGGTCAGCGCGCCGTCCCGATGTCATTGTCACTTTTCACGTTTTTCCTGATCTCTGCCTGTACGCCGTTTTCCCGCCTGACTACACTTCTTCAATTCGTTGTTATCCGGAGCCTGGCTACTGATGCCAATCTCGCCACTGTCATCACGCCGCATGACGCCTGCGCTGCGCGTACATCTCTGTTTTCTGGCGGTCTTTCTCTTTTCACTTTTTCTCACCGTCCATGAAGCGCTGGAATTAAAAAATAACTATCAGCAGCGGCAGCGCGCCCAGCTGTCCGAGATCCAGCGCAGCCTCGATAGCCGCTTTCAGGAGAGTCTGGACGAGCTTAATTATTATCAGCGGATGCTCAGCTACGCGCTGACGCACCCGCTGAACGCCGATTATGGTCAGCACGCCCTGCAGCGTTTTCAGCAGTTGCGCCATCAGCCGGTGTGGCAGTTGCAGATCGCTAACCTGCGCAGCATGCCGATTAACGGCGTCAGCGACGAATGGCTGGAGCGTGATGCACTGCTGCAGCGCGATGATACTTATCTGCTGCCCGAGCTGCGCGCTGCGCTGGAGTTCAGCTTTATCATGCAGTTCAGCGATGAGGCGCAGGACTTTCATTCACGCTTCTGGTACACCTCGCGCGCGGGCTATTACATCAGCTCACGTCCGCCGCGCGACGCGCAGGAGCTGGCACAAAGTTACGCCACCATGACGCAGCGACCCTATTTTCGCGACCAGCAGCCGGGCCGGGCGCCGCAGACGCGATGGCACTGGACCGAAGCCTATCAGGGGGAGTTCAACGAAGGGTTGATGCTGACGGTGAGCGCACCGGTGATCGCCCATCAGCACTGGTACGGCGTGTTGTCGATGGACTTCACCCAGCAGCGAATAAATGCATTGCTGCACCAGTCGCGTCACAGCGTGCTGCAGGGCAAGCTGGTGCTCGAAGATCGCGCACTCAACGAGATCACCCGGCTGCCGGCACCGCACGATGTGGCATTGACCCCCGCGCAGCGCGGCCAGCTGATGCAGGCGATTCACCTGCAGCCGGCCGGAACACTGTGGCTGGGCAGTCAGCTGGCCAGCTGGGTTAAGTTAAAAAATGTCGATGCCTGGCTAATCAACGTGCAGAGCTTGCGCCAGGGGCTGGCGCAGGAGCTGGGGCGGGTAGCGCTGTTTCTGTTGGGCATGTGGCTGCTGTTCGTGCTGTTACTGGCGCTAGCGCATCAGGTGATTTTCCGCCTGGTGAGGCGACTGGAAGATCTCTCGGCGCGACTGGCCTGGCGCGCTAATTATGACGGCCTGACGCGCCTGCTTAATCGCAGCGCCTTTTTCGACCAGTTTATCGCGCTGGCGCGGCGCTGCGAACAGCAGCAACAGCCGCTGGCGGTGATCCAGCTCGATATTGATCATTTCAAAAAGGTCAATGATAGCTGGGGCCATCACGCGGGTGATCAGGCGCTGATGCGCGTGGCCGGCGTCATCAAACATACGCTGCGCCCTTACGACGTGGCCGGACGCATCGGCGGCGAGGAGTTTTGTATCGTGCTGCCGCACACCACGCTGGCTGAGGCGCAGGGCGTGGCAGAGCGTATCCGCAGCCGGCTGGCGGCCAAAACCATTCTGGTCAACGCCAGCACCACCTTTAGCGTTACGTTGTCGGCAGGTGTCAGCTGCAGTACTGAGCAGGGCAGTTACCATGCAGAAAGTCTGCAGGCGGTAGCGGACCACCGCCTGTATCTGGCGAAAAGCGGCGGTCGCAATCGGGTATGCGCGGCTGGTTAGACTTTGCCCTCGTTATCCTCTTCTACCGCCTGGTAGATGCGCTGCAGGATATCGGGGAACGCCGACTGCACGCGGCTCCAGCTGGGGATAAACGGTTTCTCGTTTGGCCGCTCGATGAAAGACTGGCCGGCGTCGAGAATCGCCTGAGTGAACATCTCGACCGCCGCTTCTTCAATGTGCTGATCAAACTTCAGTCCGTTCATGGTGGCTTCGTGGTTGTAGATCTCCATCATGTCCAGCGCGTTGCGATAATAGGTGGCCTTAAGCACGCGGAACGAGTCGCTGGTGAGCGGCACGCCCATTGTCGCCAGCTTACGCAGTAGCGACTGCACGATATCGTTACTCATGCGTTTCAGGCCACCGGTGCCATCCTCTTCCGCCAGCGGCTGATGCTTATGGTCATAGTTGTCCGCGATTTCAACCTGGCAGGTCTGCCGCGTGGTGTAATTGCGATAAATCTCTGACAGCACGCCAATCTCCAGCCCCCAGTCGCCAGGGATTTTGATGCCGTTCAGCACGTGGGTGCGCATGGCAAACTCGCCGGACAGCGGATAGCGGAAACTGGTGAGATAGTCGAGATACTCCGAATGGCCGTAGACTTTCTGCAGCGAGCGCAGCAGCGGGCCCACCAGCAGACGCCCGACGCGGCCATTAAGCTTACCGTCCGCAACGCGCGCATAGAAACCTTTGCAGAATTCATACTGAAACGCCGGGTTGGCCAGCGGGTAGAGCAGACGTGCCAGCATGCCGCGCTCATAGGTCACGATGTCGCAGTCATGCAGCGCCACGCACTGCGAGCGGTCGGAGGCCAGTGTGTAGCCGGTGCAGAACCACACGTTGCGCCCCTTGCCGGGCTGGCTGGGCGACAGGCCCTCTTTATCCAGCTCGGCGTCCAGCGCTTTCAGCCGCGGGCCATCGTTCCACAAAATGCGGTGGCGCTGCGGCAGGCGCGAGAAAAATTCGCGCGCGAAAAGAAACTGATCGCGATCGGCACGGTCAAGGCCAATCACAATCTCCTCCAGATAGGGCACTTTCGCCAGTTCATTGACGATATTATCCAGCGCCGGGCCTTCCAGCTCGGAAAACAGCGAGGGCAGAATCAGCCCCATTTTGCGCTTGCGCGCAAAGCGCACCATCTCTTTTTCCAGCGACTCCACGCTGCGGTGGGTGAGATTATGAAAGTTGGTAATTACGCCGTTCTGGTAAAAATCACTCATCGTCTCATCCTTCTGGTCAGCTGCCGTTATTCAGGTTGGGCAAGAAAGTAATCCAGACCCTCGCGCCAGCCCTCAGGGCCAACGTGAGCGGTGTGGTAAACGTTGTGATGATCGCTGCGTTGCAGCACCACCGGGGTTTTACTGAAACCTTTAATCACCACGGCATAATCGACGCGCTCCAGCATCGGCGCATCATTAGGGCCATCGCCCAGACCAATCGTGGTGCGCTTCGTGCCTTCCTGCTGCTGCAACTGCTGCAATAACTGTTCCAGCGCCACGCCTTTACCGCTGCCCGCCGGCATCACATGCCAGAAGCGTCCGCCCTGCGTCAGGGCCAGTTGATGCTGCGCCAGCGCCGCACGGAAGGCGTCGAGCCGCGTTTCATCATCGCGCCATACGATGACTTCAGACGCATCGCGCAGTCGGCTCTGGCTGGCTTCCGTCAGCGTCAGGCCGGTGAAACGGGCCACTTCTGCGTCGCTAAAGTCATGAAAGCCGGTGAAGCGAAAATCCGCCTGCAGGGTGCTGAGCGTGGCGCAGAGCGCAAGGTAATCGGCACCGGGCTCTTCAGCGATCTGTGCTTCCCCGCCGAAGGCGACGCGGGCGCCGTTTTCCGCAATAAAGGGTGCACCGGCAATGCCCAGCCGCTTCTGCAGCGGAATAATTTCGGCTGCGGTTTTACTCGAACAAATCACCAGCGGAATTTGTTGCTGCTTAAGACGCGCCAGCCACTCGCTGGCGGCCTGCCAGTTATAGTCATGATGATCGAGCAGCGAACCATCGAGATCGGTCACGATCAGCAGGGAGGAATCTAACGGGATCATCAATACACTCCTTACGCCCAAAGGCATCCGTAAAGCGACGTGTAATCAGTATAATAGCGTAATCACGATCACACTTTTCCTTGCCGCCGGCGCGGCCACTATCCAGGATAATTCTTAAAACACCGCCCGGATACCGAAGCGGCTGCACGTTTTGTGCATGCAGAATGTCAGCCGTAGCGCGATGTTTTCGGTAAGAGCAGTGCATGATTATGCAGATTTGTTCGAATTGCGTGCAGAATTGAGACTTGTCTTACTTCAGCTAAGGCGTACTCTGAAGCGGTGTTAAGATTTTCCTGGTGTAACGAATTTATTCTTTTTTCAACCCGGCCAGCGTGCCGGGTCTTTTTTTTGAAATCGATTTCAGCGGTTCACTTCAGTGATGGTGAAATCACGAATATCGAGTTCAAACGCCTCGGCCAGTTCGGTGTAGGAGTCAAACGCTTCGCCATTCACTTTCACGCGGTGCGCATCTTCAGCCTGCATAAACTCCTGCACTTCACCTGACGTTTTTTTCTGAATCGCTTCCAGCAGCGCGTCCACGTCGATGTTCACTTCGCGCTGCACGTTATCGCTGTACTCTTTTGCTGTAGCCATGACAGCCTCCCGGAGGCAAACGGATTCCTGACAAGTATAGACGGTGACAGCGGGCGAGGGACGTGGACGGGAAGCGGGCAAAAAAAAGCCCGCGCTGCGCGGGCAAAAATCCTTGTTACTTTTAGGTTGACTGCCCCTTTGGGGTTGGTGCAGTGCTGACAAGTGTACGAGGGTGCCGCGTCAAAAGTCTTTCCGGGAAACGTTAAGAAAGTGAAAAGCCCGGCTTTGACACTTCTTTACCCGTTGCATCCCCCATTCTGGCGTAAAGCAGCTATGCTTACAGCTGGTTGATTATGATGGTTATCAGGGAGTTAGTATGGATTTAATTCGGATTATTATTGCCATTTTGTTGCCACCGCTGGGCGTGTTTTTACAGGTCGGCTTTGGCGGCGCCTTCTGGCTCAACATTCTGCTGACGCTGTGTGGTTATATCCCCGGCATCGTGCATGCGGTATGGGTAATCGCCCGACGCTGATCGCGATCAGGCAGCGCTGACTATCTTCCGTTACACTATGCGCAGGACTGTTTCTGGAGAGAAATCAATGAAGGTCAATGACCGGGTAACGGTAAAAACCGACGGCGGCCCACGTCGCGTCGGTACTGTGCTGGCTGTGGAAGGCTTTAATGAGGGCACCATGTATCTGGTGGCGCTGGAGGATTATCCGCTGGGGATCTGGTTCTTTAATGAGAGCGATCACGCCGAAGGCGTGTTTGTCGAGTCTTATGCGGGGGAAGGGTAGTGTGGTTTTGCGATTAGATTACCCTCACCCTAACCCTCTCCCGCACGCGGGAGAGGGAACCGTTCAGTGCTCCTGCTCGCGGGAGAGGGAACCGTTCAGCGCCGATGCTTAGTAATAAGTTGTTCCTGAAGCGTTGTGTGAAAACCTACTCAACAGCCGCGCGGACAGCCCCCTCTCCCGCAAGCGGGAGAGGGCTGGGGTGAGGGAAAAATACCGCACCCCACCTCACTCCTCTTAAAACGTCTCCCAGTTATCATTGCCCGCTGCAGCCAGCGTCGGACGTGGAGCGAGCGCTGGCGCTTTCAGCGCTGGCTGCGGCGCAGCAGCCACCAGCGAAGCCGGCGTATCATTCAGGCGGAACACCGCCACCGCCTGCGTCAGTTTACCGGCCTGATCTTCCAGCGAAGCCGCAGCTGAAGAGGCTTCCTCCACCAGCGAGGCATTCTGCTGCGTCACGTTATCCATCTCGGTCACCGCCAGGCTGACCTGCTGAATGCCACGGCTCTGCTCATCAGACGCTGCCGCAATCTCGGCCATAATGTCGGTAACGCGGCGCACCGCTTCAACAATCTCGCCCATGGTGCTGCCGGCTTCGCCGACCTGATGCGAGCCGTTACTGATTAAATCCACCGACTCGGCAATCAGCGACTCAATCTCTTTCGCTGCCTGCGCACTGCGCTGCGCCAGATTGCGCACTTCACTGGCGACCACGGCGAAGCCACGGCCCTGTTCCCCGGCGCGCGCGGCTTCTACCGCGGCGTTGAGCGCCAGGATATTGGTCTGGAAGGCGATACTGTTAATGACATTGGTAATCTCGGCGATTTTCTTCGAGCTGCCGGAGATGTTATTCATGGTTTTCACCACACCGCTCACCAGTTCACCACCGCTGCGCGCTTTGCCTGACGCATCGGCGGCCAGCTGGCTGGCGTGATGGGCGTTTTCGGCGTTCTGCTTCACCGTGGCGGTGAGCTGCTCCATGCTGGCGGCAGTCTGCTCCAGCGCAGAAGCCTGCTGCTCGGTGCGTGATGACAGATCGGTGTTACCTGCGGAGATCTCGCTGGAGCCCTGATAAATCGCCACCGCGCCTTCACGGACGGTGCCGACGGTGCGTACCAGCGACGCCTGCATCAGCTGCAGGTTGTGCAGCAGGCTGCCAATTTCGTTGCGACCATAGGCCTGCTCGGGGGCGGTGAGATCGCCCTGCGCGATGCGCTCAATGCGACCCACCGACAGGCGCAGCGGATTGATCACCACGCGGCGCAGGAATACGAAGGTGAGCAGCACCAGCAGCAGCGCGGCGGCAAAAGCCGCAGCCATCGCGATAAAACCGACGCGCGACTGATGCGCCGCTTCGGCGTTAATCGCTTCGGCGCGCTCGGTGCGGATCTTAATCGCCTTCAGCAGCACGGCATTATAGGCATCATCCAGCTTACGCGTGACATCGGTCTCCTGCGCGACAATCCCCTCAAAGCTGCCCTGTTTCGCCGATTCGATCATCGGCTTCAGGCCTTTATCAATATAGGCGTTGAAGCTGGTGGTGAGCGGACCGTCGAGCGCCAGGTCAGCCGGCGTCTTCATTTTGCGATCCATATAAATTTTGAAGCCCTCGCGCGCCTGCTTAATGCGCGTTTCGGTGCGCGCCAGATCGGCACGATAGCCATCCATTTCACCGATGCGCGCCGCAGCGCCCGACTGCAGCACATTAAGGCGTGCGGTTCGCAGATGGTTTGAGCTGTTAGAAATGCCCATGCGCACCTGAATCTCATCGGTGGCGTCATTGAGGGAATTATTGCTCTGAATCAGAAAGTAGCTGGCGAGTCCAATGCACAGGGCAAAAAGCAGCAGAATGCCACCAAAGATCATGCTGAAAAGAGGCATCA
>NZ_JASEWO010000330.1:0-1974 GCF_030024295.1 Pantoea sp. Pa-EAmG | reverse complement strand
GGCATTCTGTTGTTTGATGGGCGACATTTCTTCCAGCTGCTTGAAGGACCCGATCAGGCCGTTCAGGGCATTTACGACCGTATCTGCCGCGACGCCCGCCATCACAATCTGGTGGAACTGATGCATGACTTCGCGCCAGCCCGGCGCTTTGGTAACGTCGGAATGGAGCTGTTTGACCTGCGCGAGCACAACAAATCCAGCGTACTGCAGGCGGTGCTGGATAAAGGCACTTCGCGTTACCAGCTCACCTATGACGACCGTGCACTGCAGTTCCTGCGCACCTTCGTTGAGGCGCGGGAAAAAGAGAACTATTTCGAGATCCCGCCGGCGAATACCTGGGAATTTATTACTGATGCGGAAAGCCAGCGTCAGCTGGAGAGTCTGCAACACTATGTACAGGATTGCCGGTTTGCGTTTCAGCCGATTGTTGATCCCTTCTCGCGGCGTATTACGGCCTATGAAGCGCTGATTCGCACGCCGGACGGCGGTTCACCGCAGGAGTACTTCTCTGCGTTTGGCGGCGATGCGATTTACCACGCCGATATTCAGTCCAAGAGTCTGGCCTTCAACCTGGCGAAAAATCTCGGCCTCGGCGAGCAGACGCTGACCATCAATCTGCTGCCGATGTCGCTGGTCACCGTCCCGAATGCGGTGGATTTCCTGCTACAGGAAATCGCGGCCAACGGTCTGGTACCGGAGCAGATCGTGGTGGAAGTGACGGAGAATGAAATCATCTCGCGTGCTGAAGAATTTACGGCAGAAGTAAGAAAACTTAAGGCGGCCGGTATCAGCCTGGCGCTGGATGACTTTGGTGCCGGGTTTGCGGGGTTGTCGCTGCTGTCTAAGTTCCAGCCGGATAAGATCAAAATCGATCGGGAAATCATCAGTGACGTGCACAAAAGCGGCCCAAAACAGGCGATTGTGCATGCCATTATTAAGTGCTGCGCTTCGCTGGAGATCGCGGTGATTGCTGAAGGCGTGGAGAAAGCAGAGGAGTGGATGTGGCTGGAAGCGGTCGGTGTCAGTCAATTCCAGGGCTATCTGTTTGCCCGCCCACAGTTTAATGGTTTCCCGGCAGTAGCCTGGCCGGAGATTAAGTAACCGGCAAAGCTGACCGCCGTAACGGCGGTCACAGGCTTAACACTCAGTCTCACGCGCCGGTTCTTCCAGCCGTTCACTCAGCACTACGTACTTCATCATCTCAAAGGTACGCTGCGTCATTGGCACCGCGCTGCACGGGCGAAACCAGCCAAACTGCTTCTGGTACAGCCACACTTCCGGATAGCGCTCGCCATCTTTAATCCAGTAATAACCATCATTCATAGGTTTGCCCAGCGGCCTGAGCCGCGAATCAGACATTCATGCGTGCCCGATAAAGTGATACGCCCTCTGGCGTAATGAGTAACCCTGCTTGCATGAAAGCTTACTCCAGCTAAATACTGTAGCAGAGAATAGAGGCAATTGTGCATTTCACGCTGGGCTTATTCAGGCAGGAAACGAGACGCGAAGAGAATAAATGCCCCTAAGCTAAGGGGCGAAACAAACAGGCAACTAAACGTCCGTGTTTCGGCAATGGAGTGGAGTACGACAGAAGCAGGTTTCAGGAAGCGATATCGTCAGGCGTGCGCTGAACAATAAGTTCCAGTGCCTGGCGATAAATATCCAGCTGAACCACGTCATGTTCAGACTCTAATCGCTCCAGCAGGGCCAGAATAATATCTTTATTGCTCACGCGCAGTTTCACCGCCGCCAGCTGTTTGTAAATCAGCGCGATGACCTCTTTTTCACTGGCATATTCTGAACCCGCGTGCTGGAAATATTCTGACAATTGAGACTCTGCTGACGTCGATGCATTCTGTTTCATAACAAGCCTCATCGGGTAAGCTGCAGTGCAAACTGCAGTGATTAATCGGTTATTCAGGTTAACCGCATGATTTTTCCTGCAAAAATGGTGATTTATTGTTGAAGGGAATG
>NZ_JASEWO010000329.1:0-1975 GCF_030024295.1 Pantoea sp. Pa-EAmG | reverse complement strand
AGTCTGCGACTAATCTGGGCGGACCAGTGAAAAAAGTAAAAGCCTGCGAATAATTAGAATAGGAATAATTATGATAATGAGCGAGTTTCTGGAGCGGGTTAACCGCTGGCCAGCTATGCATTTCACAGCAATTGAATGCGAAAATCGGGATGGGGGATATGAAATTTATCTTCTCGACCAGAGCCATCAGACGGTCAGCCGGTTACTGATTTACCGTACTCCTGATCAGCAACATGCCAGCGCGATGACGGGGCATTTCCGGAGCTGGCTTGATAAGGTCAACAGAAAAAGGACACAGGTTCAGCCGAAGCTAGCGGGCAACAGCATTCTGGATAAATCCTCTGCAGCGCTTGCAAGGGTAAGAGGGAGAACGCCTCAGCAGAGTGCTGCGGCAAGATCCGTTTAACTCTATTTCGTGTGCTATAGACAAGCCAGCAGCCGAGAGCAGGCAGTGACCGGACGTCTTCCGGGAAATTACCCGGAAAAGTCCCTGATATCTGATGACGATTACATCGCTTCTCTGGACTCGGGCCAGGCAACAGCAGCACCGCCAGGGGAAAACAGACTCCCCTGAAAATCGATGATCCCTGCGGCTTCCAGCCACATCCACTCTTCCGGATGCTCAATGCCAGCGGCTATGATATTGATTTCAAGCGCTGAACAGCATCTGATAACGGCATGGACAACCGCCTGCTTAGGACCGCTGCGGTGAATATGGCGGATGATACCGGCGTCAATGCGAACCCTGTCAGGCTGAACGGTTGCCAGCAGAGAAAGTCCTGCAGAACCGTCGCCAAAGTTATCGATTGAAATGCTTATGCCCGCCTGTCTGAGATAGCGGATGGCGCGCGTGAATTCGTCCAGTTGCGATATGACTTCTCTTTCACTGACCCCTAGGATTACCTGCTCAGGCACAAGCCCTGCGGACTCAATTGCACTGACAATCTGGCCAACAGCGCCCGGAATCGCTACCAGCGTCATGGGCAGAATGGTGACATAAAGTGGGATCCCGTCGGGGCAGGCTTTGCCGGCTTTTTTCAGCGCAAGGCATACTGCACTCAGGTCATATTCATAGCGCTCATCATCGTTAAGGCCGTCCTGTAATCTGTCAGGAATAGCTTCAATAGCTGTCACTTCACGACCCAGCGGATCCACTACCGGTCTGAAGCTGATGCCCTTATCCCCGTAGGTAACGGGATCGTTGTCCGCCGGAACAAACTCCCAGTAGTCAGGAGGAAGCACTTCGAAATAGTTTTCTTTCTCGCGCGATTCGACGAAGGTTCTCAGGAACTGGAGTCCGCGATCGTCATAAGTCAGCCGGTAGCGGGAGGTACCCCTGTCCAGTACCGCCTGCAACACGGTCTCCTGAGCATGTGTTCTCAAATCAAAGAGCTCCATACCTGCATTACCGAACCGACGTGAGGGAGAATAATCCCGCATCAGTTCCACGACGTTATGATGGCGCCTGTCCGAGCAGATCCGCGCATAAACTTCCTGTACACCTGCTTCAGGCCCTTCAAGGATCTGAAAGAAGTGCGTGCCATTGAACAGCAGAATACCCGTGACGTTCCTACTCGCGTTGAAACCGCTCGCCTGGCTGACCATATCCGGCAGAATTTTGACGGGTACATCGTCTGAAATATGGCTTCTGTATATTATAGTTGTCAGCATGCTCTGCTCCGCTTAATTATGATTGTCCACGCACACCATAGCAGTCTGTATGCTTTACGGACACCTTATTATTAGCGGAGCGCAAGCTAAAAGATTATTTATTTATGCAGCGATGCTGTTGAGCTCTCCAAAAGAATAAACATTTGAAACATTGCGGTAAGCGTGACAACAACACCTGAAAACCAATCATAACTCCCCTTAAAATCGGAAAAGTGATAATACTTACACCTGGTTTAAGATGAACAGGAATGCCTTTCGATTAAGATTTTATAAACCTTCTTTCCGGGCATATAGTTTCAATAGC
>NZ_JASEWO010000106.1:0-16307 GCF_030024295.1 Pantoea sp. Pa-EAmG | reverse complement strand
AAACCCAGCTGAGCCGTGGTCGCCTGATTAAACTGTACAAAGAGCTGCGTGGTGCACCACCACCGAAAGGCATGCTGCCATTCTCTACCGACTGGTTCATGACCTGGGAACAAAATATTCATGCGTCGATGTTCTGCAACGCCTGGCAGTTTCTGCTGAAAACCCGGCTGAGCAGTGGCGTAGAGGCGGTTATCAAAGCGTATCGCCTGTATCTTGAGCAGTGTCCGCAATCGGACGAGGGCCCGCTGTTGGCGCTGACCCGCGCCTGGACCCTGGTGCGATTTGTTGAAAGTGGCATGCTGGAATTGTCTGACTGTAAATGCTGTGGCGGAAGCTTCATCAACCACGCGCATCAGCCGCCGGGCAGCTTTGTTTGCAGCCTGTGCCAGCCGCCATCACGTGCCGTAAAAAGACGTAAACTTTCTGCAGATTCTGCCGATACCTTTCCACAACTGCTGGATGAACAGGTTAAACGCGCCGTTTAAGTTTGTTCGCATCGTGGAAAACATCCAGCAGCGGCTTAGTCCGCTGCTTTTTTTTTGCCCACGATTTACGAATAACACCTGCGGCTCTCTGGCTTAACTTCTACCAACACGTTACGGACGTAAGGATGTTTTTGTGCTGATTATTGTGGGTTATATCGTAGTCCTCGGTTCCGTGCTGGGCGGTTACATGATGGTAGGCGGCCATCTGGGCGCGCTTTACCAGCCGTCGGAGTTGCTGATTATTGGCGGCGCCGGCATTGGTGCGTTTCTGGTGGGCAACAACGGCAAATCGATTAAAAAGACGCTAAAAGCGCTGCCTTTGTTAATGCGCGGCTCAAAATATAACAAAGCCGTATACATGGATTTAATGGCGCTGCTGTATCGCCTGATGGCGAAATCACGTCAGCAGGGCATGCTGTCGCTGGAACGCGATATTGAAGATCCCAGCCAGAGCGAAATTTTCGCTAACTATCCGCGTATTTTGTCCGATAAACCTTTAGTGGATTTTATTACCGACTATTTACGTCTGATGGTGAGCGGAAATATGAATGCTTTCGAGATCGAAGCCCTGATGGATGAAGAGATCGAAACCTATGAACACGAGTGCGAAGTACCAGCACAAAGCTTAGCGGCAGTCGGTGATGGCCTGCCGGCGTTTGGTATCGTCGCCGCGGTAATGGGCGTGGTGCACGCGCTGGCCTCCGCGGACCGCCCGGCGGCAGAACTGGGCGCGCTGATTGCGCACGCCATGGTGGGAACCTTCCTCGGTATTCTGCTGGCTTACGGCTTCATTTCGCCGCTGGCATCCGTGCTGCGCCAGAAGTGCGCGGAAACCACCAAGATGATGCAGTGCGTCAAAGTCACGCTGCTCTCCAGCCTGAACGGTTATGCGCCGCAGATCGCCGTCGAGTTTGGGCGTAAAACCCTGTATTCCACCGAGCGTCCGTCCTTTACCGAGCTGGAAGAGCACGTGCGTAACGCGAAAAACCCGGCTAAGCAGACTTCGGATACGCCTTCATGAAGCACGGTAATCGCCCGATTGTGCTGGTCAAACGGCGCAAACATAAAAAGCATGAAGGCAGCCATGGCTCATGGAAGATTGCCTATGCCGACTTTATGACGGCGATGATGGCGTTCTTCATGGTGATGTGGCTGATCTCGATCGCCAATCCGCAGGAGCTGGTGCAGATTGCCGAATATTTTAAAACACCGCTCAAGGTCGCCCTGACCGGCGGTCAGCGTAGCAGCGACAGCGAAAGTCCGATTCCCGGCGGCGGCGATGATCCGACGCAGAAGAAAGGCGAAGTACAAAAACAGGTCGATATGGATGCGCAAAAGCGCCAGCTCGATGACATTCGCCTGAACCGGCTGCGTGAAAAACTTGACCAGCTGATTGAGGCCGATCCGCGCCTGAAAGCGCTGCGTCCGCATCTGATCATCAACATGGTGGAAGAGGGGCTGCGCATTCAGATTATCGATAGCCAGAACCGCCCGATGTTTAAAACCGGCAGCGCGGAAGTGGAGCCGTACATGCGCGATATCCTGCGCGCCATAGCGCCGCTGCTGAATGATATTCCTAACAAAATCAGTTTGTCCGGTCATACCGATGACTTCCAGTACGCCAGCGGCGATCGCGGCTACAGCAACTGGGAACTGTCGGCGGATCGTGCCAATGCCTCACGCCGTGAGCTGGTGGCGGGCGGACTGGACGGCGGCAAAATGCTGCGCGTGGTCGGCATGGCCGACACCATGAAACTGAAAAACCGCGGCGCCAACGACGCGGTGAACCGTCGTATCAGCCTGCTGGTGTTGAACCATGACACCGAAGCGGCGATTGAAAAAGAGAATGCCGAGAGCGATGCCGTTCAGGTGAGTGACCCGGCGCAGATTTTACCTAGCATTACCGCACCGGCTGGTCCGGCGGCGCCAACTGCCCCCACGGGTTCTACCGCAGCACCGGCCACACCGGCAGCCGCGGCGAATCCGCCGGCAGCGGCACCGCCCGCCGCCAGCGCGGTGACACCAGACCAACCCTCACAGCCGAGGTGATCCCGTGAGCATGGACATCAGCGATTTTTACCAGACGTTTTTTGATGAAGCCGATGAGCTGTTAGCGGATATGGAGCAACACCTGTTGGGATTGGATCCCCAGGAGCCCGATTCCGAGCAGTTGAATGCCATCTTCCGCGCCGCCCACTCCATTAAGGGCGGAGCCGGTACGTTTGGCTTTACGGTTTTACAGGAAACCACCCACATCCTGGAAAACATTCTGGATGGTGCGCGCCGTGGCGAAATGCAGCTCAGCACCGACATCATCAACCTGTTTTTGGAAACCAAAGATATTATGCAGGAACAGCTCGATGCCTATAAAACCGCGCAGGAGCCAAACGCAGAAAGCTTTAACTACATCTGTGAAGCCCTGCGCCAGCTGGCGCTGGAAGCCAAAGGAATAGCCCCGCAAGCCGCCGCACCGGTGGTGGCGCTCGCCGACGTGGCAGCACCTGCCGCGCCCGCCAGCAGCGGCCTGCGCCTGCAGCTGATCAATCTGAAAGAGAAAGAGCCGGATCTGCTGCTGGAAGAGCTGGGCAACCTCGGCACCCTGACCGATGTGGTGAAAGGCGCCAGCTCGCTGGAAGCCACCATCGACGGTGTCGGTAAAGACGATATCGTGGCGGTGCTGTGTTTCGTGATTGATGAAGCGCAGATTCAGTTCCCGCAGGACGCCGCACCCGCCGCCGTTGCCGCCGCGCCAGTCGCTGAGGCCGAAGCCGAAGCGCCAGTGCAGCAAACGGCGACCGTCACCGACATTACCCCGGCGGTGAAGCGTGAGAGCAAGCGTGCTGCCGCGCCCGCCAAAAGCAGCGAATCCAGCAGTATTCGCGTGGCGGTGGAAAAAGTTGACCAGCTGATCAACCTGGTCGGCGAGCTGGTGATTACCCAGTCGATGCTGGCGCAGCGCTCCGGTGCGCTGGATCCGGTGGCACATGGTGACCTGCTCAACAGCATGGGTCAGCTGGAGCGTAACGCCCGCGACCTGCAGGAATCGGTGATGTCGATTCGTATGATGCCGATGGAGTACGTGTTCAGCCGCTTCCCGCGTCTGGTGCGCGATCTGGCCAGCAAGCTGGGCAAAGAGGTTGAACTGACGCTGCTCGGCAGCTCAACCGAACTGGATAAGAGCCTGATTGAACGCATCATCGATCCGTTAACGCACCTGGTGCGTAACAGCCTCGACCACGGCATCGAAACGCCGGAAAAACGGCTGGCCGCCAGCAAAACGGCGGTCGGCAATCTGACGCTGTCAGCGGAACACCAGGGCGGCAACATCTGCATCGAAGTGATCGATGACGGTGCCGGCCTCAACCGTGAACGTATCCTGGCGAAAGCGCTCTCGTCCGGCCTGCCGGTCAGCGACAGCATGAGCGATGAAGAAGTCGGCATGCTGATCTTCGCGCCAGGCTTCTCGACCGCCGAGCAGGTGACCGACGTATCAGGTCGCGGCGTCGGCATGGACGTGGTGAAACGTAATATCCAGGAGATGGGCGGTCACGTCGAAATCTCCTCGAAGCAGGGCAAAGGCACCACCATTCGCATTCTGCTGCCGCTGACGCTGGCGATCCTCGACGGGATGTCGGTGCGCGTGGCAGACGAAGTGTTCATCCTGCCGCTGAACGCGGTGATGGAGTCACTGCAGCCGACGGCTGAAGAGCTGAAACCGCTGGCCGGTGGCGAGCGCGTACTGGAAGTGCGCGGCGAGTACCTGCCGCTGGTTGAGCTGTGGAACGTGTTTGACGTGCAGAACGCCAAAACCGACGCCACGCAGGGCATCGTGGTGATCCTGCAGAGCGCAGGACGTCGCTATGCGCTGCTGGTCGATCAGCTGATTGGTCAGCATCAGGTGGTGGTGAAGAACCTGGAAAGCAACTACCGCAAAGTGCCGGGCATTTCCGCCGCCACCATCCTCGGCGATGGCAGCGTTGCGCTGATTGTCGACGTATCGGCACTGCAATCATTGAACCGTGAGAAGCGTGTGGCCGGTGCCGCAGCGTAACAGATAACGAAAGGGTAAAAAAATGACTGACATGGCAACCGTGACGAAAATCGCCGGCGAAACCGTCGGCCAGGAGTTCCTGGTTTTCACCCTCGGTGACGAAGAGTACGGCATCGATATCCTTAAAGTGCAGGAGATTCGTGGTTACGATCAGGTAACGCGTATCGCTAACACGCCGGAGTTCATCAAGGGCGTGACTAACCTGCGTGGTGTGATTGTGCCGATTATCGATCTGCGCGTGAAGTTCTCGCAGCCGGACGTGGAGTACAACGAAAACACCGTGGTGATCGTGCTGAATCTTGAGCATCGCGTGGTCGGCATCGTGGTGGATGGCGTGTCTGACGTGCTGTCGCTGACGCAGGATCAGATCCGTCCGGCACCGGAATTTGCCGTCACCATGTCGACCGAGTACCTCACCGGTCTTGGCGCGCTGGGCGAGCGCATGCTGATTCTGGTCGACATCGAAAAACTGCTGAGCAGTGAAGAGATGGCGCTGGTGGATACGCTGCGTAGCGCATAATCGTTCGCAGAGAGTCACGGGTCGCTGATGCGGCCCGTGACTATTACATCCTTTATTAAACCGTTATAAATCAATAACAAAGCCCACAAATATTTCCTGCCCTCGCTCAATATTCCCGCCGCCAGGTCGATAACTGTATTGCACGATTTTTCTTCATTTCCCAGGGCAAACTATGTTTACGAAAATCCGCGTTGTGACCAGCCTGTTGCTGGTGTTGTTGGTGTTTGGCGTACTGCAGCTGGCTTCCGGCTCGCTGTTTTTTAAAGCGCTGAGTGACGACAAAAAAAGTTTCAATACCTCTCAGCTGGCGAGCAAAAACATTGCCGCCATTAATGATGCTTACATGAGCCTTAACCAAAGCCGCGTGATCCTGACGCGCATCCAGCTGCGTATTGCCACCAGTAAACTGACCGGCACCGAAGCTGACATCGGTACGCTGTTCGGGCAGAGCAGGACGTTCCAGCAGGCGGCGCAGGATAACTTCACGCTGTTTAAAAACACGCTGGACACGCCGGGCCAGAACCTGCAGCTCAATCAGCAGCTGGAACAGACCTATAAAGCTTACGCCAGCGCACTGGCTGAGATGCAGCAGGTACTGCAGCACAACGATACCACCGCAGCCGGCAAAGTACCGGTGGCCCCGACGCAAAGTGGCTTTCTGGAAAACTACACCCAGTGGCGTGCCGATCAGGATCGTCTGACGGCGGCCGGCGTGGCGGCGAACAGCGCCGCTTACGAGCACATGATGTGGCTGCTGGGGCTGGTACTGGCGCTGGTGGTGGGCGTGATCGTGCTGTGCTGGTTCGGCCTGCGTAAGGTACTGATTAAGCCCCTTAACGACAGCATCCAGCACATTGAACACATTGCGCAGGGCGATTTAACCCAGACCATCACCGTCGAAGGACGTAATGAAATGAGCCAGCTGGCGAGCAAGCTGCAGGAGATGCAGCAGGCGCTGGTGCGCACCGTCAGCAACGTACGCGACGGCTCGGACGCCATTTTTACCGGGGCCAGCGAAATCTCCGCCGGCAATAACGATCTTTCGGCGCGTACCGAGCAGCAGGCGGCGTCGCTGGAGCAGACCGCGGCCAGCATGGAGCAGCTCACCGCCACGGTGAAGCAGAACGCCGAGAACGCGCGGCAGGCCTCGCAGCTGGCGCTCAGTGCATCGGAAACCGCGCAGAAAGGCGGAGAAGTGGTGGAAGGCGTGGTGCGCACCATGCACGATATCGCCGGCAGTTCGAAGAAGATTGCCGACATTACCAGCGTGATTGACGGTATCGCTTTCCAGACCAACATCCTCGCGCTCAACGCCGCAGTCGAAGCGGCGCGCGCCGGGGAACAGGGCCGTGGCTTCGCGGTGGTGGCCGGTGAAGTGCGCAACCTTGCCCAGCGCAGCGCGCAGGCGGCGAAGGAGATCAAAGGGCTGATTGAAGACTCGGTGCGTCGCGTTGACAGCGGCTCACAGCTGGTCGGCACGGCGGGCAATACCATGGGCGAAATCGTCAATGCGGTGACGCGCGTCACCGACATCATGGGCGAGATCGCCTCGGCCTCGGACGAGCAGAGTCGCGGTATCGATCAGGTCGGTCAGGCGGTAACCGAGATGGATCGCGTGACGCAGCAGAACGCCTCGCTGGTGGAAGAGTCGGCGGCGGCGGCGGCCTCGCTGGAGGAGCAGGCCAGCCGCCTCAGCCAGTCGGTGGCGGTGTTCCGCATTCCACGTGGCGCTCAGCCTGCCAGCAGCACGGGCGTGCGCCATCCGCAGATCGCCCCGCCGCAGGCCAGTGCGCCACGCAAAGCGCTGACCGCGCCGGTCAGCGACGCCAACTGGGAAACGTTCTAAGCTGGAACGGGAGCGGACAACGCGCCGCTCCCGCATCAGCTGCTTTCTTTACTTATAAAACGCTGTAAAAAAGCTTTAATTCAGCATTATCCCTCGTAAAGTCCGGTAAACCCTCTCAAATATTCAGCGCAGCGGTCGATAAACAGGGCGTAACCCCCTTTTTGGAGACACCATGTTAAAACGAATCAACGTCGTCACCAGCCTGATCGCCGTCCTGCTGGTGTTCGGTGCTATGCAATTACTGTCCGGCGGGCTGTTCTGGTCGGCATTACAAAAAGATAAAGAGGCGTTTGCTGTGGCACAAACGTCAAGTAATAACGTCGCTGCCATGTCCGATGCCTGGATTGAACTCAATCAAACCCGTACCGTGCTCAACCGCGCCATGCTGCGCATGCAGGGCAGCATGGCATCACAGACCAACGGCGGTCAGCTTAATGCACTGATCGCGCAGACGGAGAAACAGCTCGACACCGCGGCCGGCCACTATCAGCGTTATTACGATTTGCCCGCGACGCCAGGACTGTCTGATGCGCTGCGCGACCGGCTGGAAGCGGATTATGCCGCGTTCAATAACGGCCTGAAGGCGATGCTGGCCCGGCTGAAAGCCAACGATCTGCAGGGCATGTTTGATCAGAACATTGAAGCCAAACAGGTCAAAATGAAAGCCACCTATGAAGAGTGGCGCAGCGCGCAGAGTGCTTTAGCCGCTGAGGGCGTGGCGCAGAACCAGCGTGCCTTCCACACCATGATGTGGCTGCTGGCGATTGTCGCCGTGATGGTGATCGCGGTAATTGTCGCCTGCTGGTTTGGCCTGCGCACGGTGCTGATTCAGCCGCTGCATCAGTTGCTCGGCCACATTCGCCATATCGCCGCAGGCGATCTGACGCAGACCATCACCGTTGAAGGGCGTAACGAAATGAGCCAGCTGGCCAGCAGTCTGCATGAAATGCAGCAGTCGCTGGTGCACACCGTCGGCAACGTACGCGACGGTTCGGACGCCATCTTTACCGGCGCCAGCGAAATTTCCGCCGGCAACAACGATCTCTCGGCGCGTACCGAACAGCAGGCGGCGTCGCTGGAGCAGACCGCGGCCAGCATGGAGCAGCTCACCGCCACGGTGAAGCAGAACGCCGAGAATGCCCGGCAGGCCTCGCAGCTGGCGCTCAGCGCGTCGGAGACCGCACGCAAAGGTGGCGACGTGGTCGAAGGCGTGGTGCGCACCATGCATGACATCGCCGGCAGTTCGAAGAAGATCGCGGATATCACCAGCGTGATCGACGGGATTGCCTTCCAGACCAACATCCTCGCGCTTAACGCGGCGGTCGAAGCGGCGCGCGCCGGTGAGCAGGGCCGTGGTTTTGCCGTGGTAGCGGGCGAGGTGCGCAACCTGGCGCAGCGCAGCGCGCAGGCGGCGAAGGAGATCAAAGGACTGATTGACGATTCGGTCAGCCGGGTTAACGCCGGTTCGCAGCTGGTCGGCACCGCAGGTGACACCATGCAGGATATCGTCGGCGCAGTAACGCGCGTGACGGACATCATGGGCGAGATCGCTTCGGCCTCGGATGAGCAGAGCCGCGGCATCGACCAGGTGGGCCAGGCGGTGACCGAGATGGACCGCGTCACGCAGCAGAACGCCTCGCTGGTAGAAGAGTCGGCCGCCGCCGCGGCCTCGCTGGAGGAGCAGGCCAGCCGCCTGAGCCAGTCGGTGGCGGTGTTCCGCATTCCGCGCGCGTCGGCTGCGGTCCCTGTGCGTCCCCCGCTGGCCACGACACCGCCGGCGGTGCGTAAAGCCGCTGCGGCCCCGGTGAGTGACGGAAACTGGGAAACGTTTTAATCACTGCCTGAATCGTCCCCTCTCCCGCCGCGGGAGAGGGTCACGTGGCTGGCCCTTCCCCGGTTTGCTGCTGGTCTTACCCCTTTCACCTCACATAAAGATCCGCGCCTGCGCGCCGATAACACCAGCGATCCGCCAATTAATGAGGTGTTTATGTTTAGTCGTGTTCGAGTGGTATCCGGCCTGCTGTGCGTGCTGGCGTTATTTGCCTTACTGCAGCTGTTTTCCGGAGGAATGTTTTTTTCAACGGTGAAAGCCGATAAAGATAATTTTGCGTACAACCAACGTCTTAGCACCCTGCAGCGGGCGATGGGCACCTCATGGGTTTCGCTGGTACAGGCGCGTAATACGCTGAACCGTGCCGGTATCCGCTATCTGCTGGACAGTCAGCAGGCCGGCTCCGGTGCCACGGTAAAAGATCTGGTGGCGCTGGCCAATACGGAGCTGAAAACCGCCGATCAGAGCTTTGCCGAGTTCAACGCTAACCTGTCGGAAAAGGGCAAAAGCGCGGAGAACGTGCTGACGCTGCAGGCCAACTACAACGCGTTTCGCGGGGCGCTGGCCGAGCTGATTGATTTTCTCAGTGCCGGTAACTTTAAAGGCTTTGTCGATCAGCCAACGCAGGGTTTTCAGGACAAATTTGAAAAGGATTACAACGCCTGGCTCGCCTACAACATCGTGCTGGCAAAACAGGGCATTGACGCCAACGAGAGCGCTTACCAACACGCGATTATGCTGGTGGTCGGTACGCTGCTGGTGACGCTGCTGGTGATTGCGCTGGTGTGGAGCGGTATGCGTACGGCGCTGATCCGTCCGCTGCAGCAGAGCATTGAGCACATCCGCCATATTGCGCGCGGCGATCTGACCCAGCCGGTCGATCTCAGCGTGCGCAACGAAATGGGCGACCTGCTCAGTTCGCTGCAGCACATGCAGCAGGAGCTGGCGCGCACCGTACGTATCGTGCGCGACGGCTCGGACGCCATCTACACAGGCGCCAGCGAAATCGCCATGGGCAACAACGATCTCTCTTCGCGTACCGAACAGCAGGCCGCATCGCTGGAGCAGACCGCGGCCAGCATGGAGCAGTTGACCGCCACCGTGAAGCAGAACGCGGAAAACGCCCGTCAGGCGTCGCAGCTGGCGCTGAACGCGTCCGAAACGGCGCAGCAGGGCGGCAAAGTGGTCGATGGCGTGGTCAGTACCATGAAGGACATCGCCGGCAGCTCGAAGAAGATTGCCGATATCACCAGCGTGATTGACGGTATCGCCTTCCAGACCAATATCCTCGCGCTGAACGCCGCGGTGGAAGCGGCACGCGCCGGTGAGCAGGGGCGTGGTTTCGCTGTGGTCGCGGGCGAGGTGCGCAGTCTGGCCCAGCGCAGCGCGCAGGCGGCGAAGGAGATCAAAGGCCTGATTGAAGATTCGGTCAGCCGCGTCAATACCGGTTCGGTGCTGGTAGAGAGTGCGGGCGAAACCATGAGCGAGATCGTCAACGCGGTGACCCGCGTGACCGACATCATGGGCGAAATCGCCTCGGCTTCCGATGAGCAGAGCCGCGGTATCGACCAGGTTGGCCTGGCGGTGAACGAGATGGACCGCGTCACCCAGCAGAACGCCGCGCTGGTGGAAGAGTCCGCGACGGCGGCAGCGGCGCTGGAAGATCAGGCCAGCCGACTGAAACAGTCGGTGGCGGTGTTCAATATTGGTAAAGAATTTGTCGCCCAGGCCGTTAACGTAACTACAGCGCCAAAAATTGCGCGTCCGTCTGCACCGCAGGCGCTGGCGCAAGCGGCAGGAGCTCGTGGCGCTGACGATAACTGGGAAACCTTTTAACCCTTGTGGCCGCCGCAGGGCGGCCCGTGTGAATGGTGTGCACTGGCAGCATAGTAGCAACCGCAGTATCACAATTTAATCAGTTTGTTGCCGGGTGACCCGAAATGAAGAAATCGACGTTATTGGATCAAAATGAAGCCACGACGCTGCTCTCACAAATGGTGCAGCGCCTGCCGCTTTCCGATACACATTTTCGTCGTATCAGCCAGCTGATCTATCAGCGCGCGGGTATCGTGCTGGCCGACCACAAACGCGAGATGGTGTACAACCGTCTGGTACGTCGGCTGCGCATGCTGAATATTGATGATTTTGGTCGCTATCTGGCGCTGCTGGAGCAGGACCCGAACAGTGCCGAGTGGCAGGCGTTTATTAACGCACTGACCACCAACCTGACCTCATTTTTCCGTGAGGCGCACCACTTCCCGATTCTGGCAGAGCATGCGCGCAAACGCAGCGGCAACTACAGCGTGTGGAGCACCGCCGCTTCAACCGGTGAAGAGCCGTACTCGATTGCCATGACGCTGGCAGAAACGCTGGGCACCGGACCGGGGAAATTTTCCGTCCACGCCAGTGATATTGATACCCAGGTGCTGGAGAAAGCGGTAGCGGGCGTTTATCGCCAGGAGGAGCTGCGCACCTTATCGCAGTCGCAGCTGCAGCGCTTCTTCCTGCGCGGCACCGGCCCGCACGCCGGCATGGTGCGCGTGCGCAGCGAGCTGGCCAACATGGTGAACTATGCGCAGCTCAATTTACTGGCGCACGACTGGGCGTTGCCGGGGCCGTTCGACGCGATTTTCTGTCGTAACGTGATGATCTATTTCGATAAAGAGACGCAGGAACAAATTCTGCGCCGTTTTGTCCCCCTGCTGAAGCCGGGCGGTCTGCTGTTTGCCGGGCATTCGGAAAACTTCAGTCAGATCAGTAAAGAGTTCTGGCTGCGTGGACAGACTGTCTATGGGCTGACCAAGGAAAGACGATGAGCAAAATCACCGTGATGTGCGTGGATGATTCCGCGCTGATGCGCCAGTTGATGACGGAGATCATCAACAGCCATCCCGATATGGAGATGGTCGCGACGGCGCCGGACCCGCTGGTAGCGCGGGATTTGATCAAACAGTACAACCCGCAGGTGCTGACGCTGGATGTCGAAATGCCGCGTATGGATGGCCTCGACTTCCTCGAAAAACTGATGCGCCTGCGGCCGATGCCGGTGGTGATGGTTTCGTCGCTGACCGGTAAAGGATCGGAAGTGACGCTGCGTGCGCTGGAGTTAGGCGCGGTAGATTTCGTCACCAAGCCGCAGCTCGGCATCCGTGAAGGCATGCTGGCCTACAGCCAGATGATTGCCGACAAGATTCGCGGCGCCGCGCGCGCCAAACTGCATGCGCGTGCCGCCACGCCGCAGCCGGTGATGCTGAAAGCGGGACCGCTGCTGAGCAGTGAAAAGCTGATTGCTATCGGCTCTTCAACCGGCGGCACCGAGGCGATTCGCCATGTGCTGCAGCCGCTGCCGGCCACCAGTCCGGCGCTGCTGATTACGCAGCATATGCCGCCCGGTTTTACCCGCTCGTTTGCCGAGCGGCTGAACAAGCTGTGCCAGATTACCGTGAAAGAGGCGGAAGACGGCGAGCGTATTTTGCCCGGTCACGCCTATATCGCGCCGGGCGCGATGCACATGGAGCTGGCGCGCAGCGGTGCCAACTACGTGGTGAAACTGAACGACGGACCGCCGGTGAACCGCCATAAACCGTCGGTGGACGTCCTGTTCCGCTCGGTTGCGGTCAACGCCGGGCGAAATGCAGTGGGGGTCATTCTGACCGGCATGGGCAACGACGGCGCGGCCGGGATGCTGGAAATGCACCGCGCCGGCGCGTGGACCATCGCCCAGGATGAAGCCAGCTGTGTGGTATTTGGTATGCCGCGCGAAGCGATAGCGATGGGCGGCACCAGTGAAGTGGTCGATCTGGGCCACATCAGCCAGCATATGCTGGCCAAAATTAGCGCCGGACAGGCATTGCGAATTTAACGAGCCGGTCCTGCCGGACAAGACAACACAGGAGTAGATATGGCTGATAAAAATATGCGCTTTTTGGTGGTGGACGATTTCAATACGATGCGTCGTATCGTCCGTAACCTGCTGAAAGAGCTGGGATTCAATAACGTTGAAGAAGCAGAGGACGGTGTAGATGCACTGACTAAACTGCGTGCTGGCGGCTTTGATTTTGTCGTCTCTGACTGGAATATGCCAAACATGGATGGTCTGGAACTGCTGCAGACGATTCGTGCCGATGCCGCACTGAGCAAACTGCCGGTGCTGATGGTGACGGCAGAAGCGAAGAAAGAGAACATCATCGCAGCCGCACAAGCCGGTGCCAGCGGATACGTCGTGAAGCCATTTACTGCGGCAACACTCGAAGAGAAATTGGGCAAAATTTTCGAAAAACTGGGTATGTAAGGAGATGTGATGAGCGACCTTCCGAAACCAACCGAAGAAGCCTCGGCACACGACATTATTGCCCGTATCGGCTCGCTGACGCGCATGTTGCGTGACAGCCTGCGCGAATTGGGGTTAGACCAGGCGATTGCCGAAGCGGCGGAAGCGATTCCGGACGCGCGGGACCGTCTGGATTACGTGGTGCAAATGACGGCGCAAGCAGCAGAACGTGCGCTGAACTGCGTAGAAGCTGCGCAGCCACACCAGGACCAAATGGAATCCAGCGCCAACCAGCTGAAAGGCCGTTGGGATGCGTGGTTTGAAAATCCGATTGAACTGACTGATGCGCGTGAGTTGGTTTCGGATACGCGTCAATTTTTGACCGACGTACCGGGGCACACGTCTTATACCAACAAGCAATTGTTGGAAATCATGATGGCGCAGGATTTCCAGGACCTGACCGGTCAGGTAATCAAGCGCATGATGGATGTGATCCAGGAGATCGAACGCCAGCTGCTGATGGTACTGCTGGAGAACATGCCGGAAGCCAATGCGGCGGCACGTAAAGAGGGCAACAGCCTGCTGAACGGTCCGCAGATCCATGCTAACGCGCCAGGTGTGGTATCCAGCCAGGACCAGGTTGACGACCTGCTGGACAGTTTAGGTTTTTAATTCTGATCGGGTGTTCAACCCGCATCCGAACCCTCTCCCGCCCGGGAGAGGGGACCGCACGACGCGGTTTCCCGTCTGCTCGCCTGTCATGCCCTTAGGTGGCGTAAAATCTGAAACATAGCAAGACAAGTCCTACGTTGGCGCGAGGATATGTTAAGGTAATCTCGTACAGTTTTGTGAGCTACTTCAAATTCTAAACTGAAACGACTACTCTTTTGCTATGCTGCCATTGGTTCTGACCCGCAAAATTTTCGCTGCTGTAACTTTAGGGGCCCCTGTACTGGCGGCCGTTGCGCCTGCGCAGGCCTTCACCGACAACAGCGACGTCTCCGCAACACCGTTTGCCGATCCGGCACGTTTCCAGAAAATCGCTGATGGATTACCGGCGCTGGGCTATCAGGACGATACGTCGGCGTTCAGTAAAAAGCTGGCGGGCATTGCCAAAAGCATCGGCGAGGCCAGCCAGAAGAGCGACAGCGATACCACGCTGGGTCAGCAGGCCGGAATCTGGGCGTTTAACCATTTTCGTGATGAGGTTGCCACCCGGGTGGCGGATGAAGGGCAGTCGCTGCTGTCGCCTTATGGCCAGGCACAGATCGATCTCAACGTCGATATGGAGGGCAACTTCAGCGGCAGCGGGGCTTCGCTGCTGACGCCATGGGCCGATCGCTACAATTACCTCACGTTCAGCCAGCTGGGCGTGCACCAGACCGATGACGGGCTGGTGGGCAATGCCGGGCTGGGACAGCGCTGGGTGGCCGGCAGCTGGCTGCTGGGCTATAACGGCTTCGTTGATCGGCTGTTTGACAGCGGCTTGCAGCGCGCTTCGCTGGGCACCGAGGCCTGGAGCGACTACCTGCGCTTATCCGCCAACTACTACACGCCGCTGTCCGGCTGGCGCAATCGCAACCCGTTCCAGCAGCAGCGGCTGGCGCGCGGGTATGATGTCACCACCCAGGGCTATCTGCCGTTTTACCGCCAGCTGGGCGTGTCGGTCAGCTGGCAGCAGTATCTCGGCAACAATGTCGATCTGTTTAATTCCGGCAACAGCTACCACAATCCTTCAGCGCTGACGCTGGGCGTCTCCTACACGCCAGTGCCGCTGGTCACCGTATCGGCCAGCCACAAAACCAGTAATGAAGGCGAGAGCCAGGATCAGCTCGGCTTACGTCTTAATTACCGCTTTGGCGTGGCGCTCAGTCAGCAGCTCAATCCGGATAACGTCGCCGCCGCGCGTTCGCTGCGCGGTAGTCGCTATGATTTGGTCACGCGCAGCAATACGCCGGTGCTGGAGTTCCGCCAGCGTAAAACCCTGTCGGTATTCCTCGCCACGCCGCCGTGGCAGCTCAATGCGGGCGAGAGTTTGCCGCTGAAACTGCAGATCCGCAGTGCTCATCCAATCAGTAAAGTCAGCTGGCAGGGCGATACGCAGGCGCTGAGCCTGACGCCGGGTGCCGATCCCAACGATCCACAGGGCTGGAGTATCATTATGCCGGCGTGGGATGCGTCGCCTCAGGCGAACAACAGTTATCGCCTGTCGGTGACGCTGGAGGACAGCAAGCAAAATCGCGTGACTTCCAACTGGATTACGCTGCAGGTGCAGCCGCCGGTGATGCTGGATCAGGGGGATGAAAACCGCTTCGACCTGCTGGCGCCATAATCAGCGCGGCACCTAAGAAAAAGGGCAGCCGGAGCTGCCCTTTGCTGCATCCTCAGCCGACACTTGCCGGGATGCCATGAGGGTAAATCATCATCAGAACTGGTACACCAGACCGACCGCGGTAATATCGTCGGTTTTCAGGCGCAGCGCGTTGTCATCTTTCAGCAAGTTGATGCGGTATTCGCTGTAGACCGACATGTTCTTGTTGAAGTAGTAGGTGGCACCCACGGACGCGTATTTGAACAGCCAGGCGTCGCCGACGTTTTCAATATTTTTGCCCTTTGAGCTCACGTAGCCCAGCGACGGACGGAAACCGTTCAGGAACTGATACTGCGCCACGGCTTCAAAATTCACCGCTTTGTTGGCGAACCCGCTGTTACCGATTGGCGTAGCGTTGTGGGATTCGCCGTAGATGGTCGCCAGATAGAGCTGGTTAGCATCATATTTCACCCCGGTTTCCCAGTGTTCGGCTTTATCACCTCTGCCGTAGGTGGCAAGGTTTTGCGCGCTGACGCGATTGAGGCTGGCATAGGCGGCAACCGCGCTCAGGCCAAAGTCGGTGTCATACGAGGTGGAAAGGGCGAAACCATCACCGTTGGAGCGGCGTACCGCCAGGTTTGGCGTTGCCGCGCTGTCGCTGCGCTCGTTCTTGCCTTCGTACTGCGCTGCGACGTTCCAGCCTTTAACCAGACCGAAGAAATCTTTGTTACGCCAGGTCAGCACGCCGGTGGAGCGACCGGACAGGAAAGCATCGACATAACCGGAATCACCGCCGAAGAAAGGCAGCATATCGGTATAGCCCAGCACGTCATAAATCAGACCATAGTTACGGCCATAGTCAATCGAACCAAACTGCGCGAACTTCAGACCCGCATAGCCGAGGCGGGTTTTGTTACCGGCCTGCGCATCGGCACCTTCCGTGTTACGCAGGCTGAACTGCGATTGCCAGAAACCGTAGCCGGTCAGCTGATC
>NZ_JASEWO010000105.1:0-16314 GCF_030024295.1 Pantoea sp. Pa-EAmG | reverse complement strand
GGCTTAAGGCAGCGGTCTTGAAAACCGCCGATGGGAAACCATCCCAGAGTTCGAATCTCTGTTCCTCCGCCATATAAGAGAAGCCCGCAGCGATGCGGGCTTTTCGCTTTTCTGCTTTCCATCCTTCTGAAAAACATCCTGAAGCTTTTCAATCTGCTGCCGTAACCCGACGGCCAGCGCGTTTACTGCTATAGTCGATGCACGGTTTTTGCAAACATCTGGCGATTTTCTCAGGCAAGCTGGGTTACACTGTGCGGTAATTCGCTCTTTGGCGAGCTAATCGCTTGAATGCCAGAGTGTTTCCCTGATGAATTATGGAATAGGCACAATGATCAAGAAACTGAGTCTTTGCGCGCTGTCAGTGATCGCGGCGCTGCCGATGGGTATGAGCGCTTATGCCGCGGATGGCGACATGCAACTGCAGCAGGTCCTGATGCTGAGTCGTCACAACCTGCGTGCCCCGCTGGCCAACAACGGCAGCGTGCTGGAGCAGGCGACGAAAAAAAGCTGGCCGCAGTGGGATGTGCCCGGCGGTGAGCTGACCACCAAAGGCGGCGTGCTGGAAGTCTACATGGGTAACTACACCCGTCAGTGGCTGGCCCAGCAGGGGCTGGTACAGAATGGCACCTGTCCGGACAGCAGCAACATCTTTGTCTATGCCAACAGCCTGCAGCGTACCGTCGCGACGGCGCAGTATTTCGTCACTGGTGCTTTCCCGGGCTGCGATATCGCTGTCACCCATCAGGATGCGATGGGCACTATGGACCCGATCTTCAAT
Source organism: Pantoea sp. Pa-EAmG (assembly GCF_030024295.1). Classification (NCBI taxonomy): domain Bacteria; kingdom Pseudomonadati; phylum Pseudomonadota; class Gammaproteobacteria; order Enterobacterales; family Erwiniaceae; genus Pantoea; species Pantoea sp. Pa-EAmG. The sequence goes on along the minus strand of NZ_JASEWO010000105.1, from coordinate 15,536 downwards.
CCGGTAATCACCGATGGCAGCGAAGCGTTTAACAAGAAAGCGCTGGCGGCGATGACCACAGCCAATGAGAAGCTGGCGCTGAAGCCGGCCTTCCAGCGGCTGGAAAAAATCGTGGATTACAAATCAGCTCCGGCCTGTAACGGCAAGAAACAGTGCGACCTGAGCAGCGGCGACAACACCTTTAGCGCGGAAAACGGCAAAGAGCCCGGCGTCAATGGCCCGCTGAAAGTGGGTAACTCGCTGGTCGACGCCTTTACGCTGCAATATTACGAAGGTTTCCCGGCGGATCAGGTTGCCTGGGGACAAATCAAAACGCCTGAACAGTGGAAAGAGCTCGCGGCGATCAAGAATGGCTATCAGGATGCGCTGTTTACCGCGCCGGAAGTGGCGCGTGACGTTGCCGCACCGCTGGTGGATTACATCCGCAGCCAGCTGGTCGATCAGGACAAAGCCACCGCGCCAAAAGTCACGCTGATGGTCGGACACGATTCGAATATCGCGTCATTGCTGAGCGCGCTGCAGGTTAAGCCGTACGAGCTGCCGGGTAACGACGAGAAAACCCCGATTGGCGGCCAGGTAGTGTTTGAACGCTGGCACGATGCGAAGAACAACAAAGACCTGCTGAAAGTGGAGTATGTCTATCAGACGGCGGATCAGCTGCGTAATGCAGATGTGCTGAGCCTGAAGAACCCACCGAAGCGCGTTACGCTGCAGCTGGCGGGGTGTGACACTGACGCCAACGGCTACTGCAGCTGGGATCAGTTCACCAGCGCGCTGAACAACGCGCTGCAGGGTACACCGCTGCAGCCAGCCGCACCGGCACCGGCCGCACAGCCTGCTGCCGCGCCGGCAGCCAGCGATGACGCACAGGCCAAAGCGGATCAGGCCAGCGCGGATAAAGCCGCGGCTGATAAAGCTGCAGCGCAGAAAGCCGCTGACGCGAAAGCTGCTGAGGAAAAAGTGAAGGCGGACAAGGCCACGGCGCAAAAAGCGGCGGACGACAAAGCCAAAGCTGAGAAGGCCAGCGCTCAGAAGGCCGCAGAGGAGAAGGCGAAAGCCGATGCCGCAGCGGCGCAGAAAGCGCAGGCTGAAGCAGCGCCGGCGAAGCCGGAGGCGGACGCTAAACCCGCGCAACAGCCGGCAGCAGCCAGCAACTAAAACGCCAGCAGGGTCGCCATGCACGGCGACCCTGCTGTGTTGTTACCGGCTGCGCATTGACGCACTCCGCAGTGAATCGAATAAAACCACCGTTCAGTTCAACGGTGGTTTCATGCCGTTTAACCGGCTACCACGACCAGTTTCTGGTTAGCAAACTCCTTCAGCCCGAGATCGGACAGTTCACGGCCATAGCCGGAACGCTTCACGCCGCCGAACGGCAGCTCAGCCGCGGTATCACTCTGCGAATTGATAAACACCATGCCGGTCTCAATCTGCGAAGCCATGTTGCGCCCGCGCGCAATGTCCCGCGTCCACACGGAACCGCCCAAACCGTAGTGCGAATCGTTGGCCAGTGCCACGGCAGCACGATCGTCCGCCACCACATACACCTGCGCCACCGGGCCGAAAAACTCCTGATAATAAGCCGGGTTATCCGGCGTCAGGCCGGTCAGGATGGTTGGCTGGTAGTAGCAGCCGACGCCGTCGATTACGCGTCCACCGCACTCCACGCGTGCGCCATGCGCCACCGCCTCGTCCACCTGTTTCACCAGCCGGTCACGTGCATCCTGTGACGACAGCGGCCCCAGCGTGGTTTTTTCATCTAACGGATCGCCGGGCGTAGCGGATTGCAGCGCCGCGCTAAATTTAGCCATAAAGCGATCGGCAATCTTTTCATGCAGAATAAAGCGCTTGGCCGCGGTACACACCTGACCGCAGTTGCTGAGCCGGGCCTGCGCCCCCTGGCGCACCGCTTCATCAATGTCGGCATCGTCCAGCACCACAAACACATCGTTACCACCCAGCTCGAGCGTGGATTTTTTCAGATGCTTACCGGCCTGCTCAGCCACCGCGCTGCCGGCGCGCTCTGAACCGGTGAGCGCCACGCCCTGCACGCGCGGATCGGCAATCAGATCGGCCACCTGCTGGTTAGAGATAAACAGATTGGTCCACGCGCCCTGCGGCGCACCGGCTTCCAGCACCAGCTTTTCAAACACGTCGGCGCAGTGCGGCACAATGTTGGCATGTTTCGCCAGCACCGGATTGCCCAGTGCCAGGTTCGGTGCCAGCACGCGCATCAGCTGATAATAGGGAAAATTCCACGGCTCGACGGCCACCACCACGCCAATCGGATGGTATTCGAGCCAGGCATCACCGACATCGCTGGGATAGGGCTGGGCCTGTAACAGCCTTGCCGCGTGTTCGGCATAATAGCGCGCGATGCTGGCGCAAATTTTCACTTCGCCGCGGCTCTGGCCAATCAGCTTACCCATCTCTTTGCTGGCGATGATGGCCAGCTCTTCGCTGCGCTGCTCAATCAATTCTGCCAGACGCTGCAGCACCTGCAGACGCGGCTGAATGTCGCCTTTGCTCCACGGCGAATGGTAGAGCGCATCGGCGGTGTGCAGCGCCTGCTGCGTGTAGCTGTCATCGTGTGATGGCCAGGTTTTCAGCAGCTGATTGTTGGCCGGATTAATGCTTTGATAGGCTGACATAAAGGCTCCCTGACGGCTAAAAATGAGAAGGCGGGACATGCCCGCCTGTGCTTCAGATGTTTTTACGTTCGACCGGCTTATCGTCCCACGTCAGGACGTCCTGGTCGGTTTTCTCAAACGCGCGGAATAACACCTCATCGCTGCCTTGCTGGCGCCAGATCTCTTCGGCAAGCCGTTCGTCATAATTCGCCACTTCGAAAATTGCTTCAGCGATTTCCGGTGAGGTGTGACGTAAGGTCGCCCATTCGCCCACGTGGTGAGCTTTAAACTGTTCTGTTGCCATAACTCTCTCCTGTTGGGAATTTATCCTTTCAGTTTTACCGCCAGACCGGCGACGTATTGGCCCTGATAACGGGCAATTTCCAGTTCTTCCGCAGAGGGCTGGCGCGATCCGTCACCGCCCGCCAGCGTGGTTGCGCCATACGGCGTACCGCCACGCACCTGCGAAATATCAAACAACTCTTTGGTGCCGTAGCCGATGGGCACAATCACCATGCCGTGATGTGCCAGGGTGGTCCACACCGAGGTGATAGTCTGCTCCTGACCGCCGCCGGTGCCGGTAGACGCAAACACGCTGGCAATCTTGCCGTACAGCGCGCCAGAGGCCCACAGGCCGCCGGTGCGGTCCCAGAAATTACGCATCTGACCGGACATGTTGCCGAAGCGCGTCGGGGTGCCGACGATGATGGCATCGTACTGCGGCAGGTCGTCCGGTTTGGCTTCCACCGCCGGCTGATTAACCTTCCCGCCGACCTGAGAAAATCGTTCGGCATCCATACTTTCCGGCACGCGCAGAATGGTGACTTCGGCACCGCTCACGCTCTTCGCACCGTCTGCCACCGCGTTAGCCATGGTTTCGATATGTCCGTACATGGAGTAATAAAGCACCAGAATTTTTGCCATCGTGTTTTCATCCTGTGGTGTAAGGAACAGAAAGAAGTATAGAAGAGGCTGCGCGCTATGCTGGTCAGCCATTGAACAGTCACGGAGATTGCGCTACGACTTCTGCCGCTAACCGCTTGTTTTTCAGCTGAATATCTCGCCATAAAAACGATGTTAAGCGGTTTATCTGTTGCAAAGTATGAATATGTGCCTGATTGTGCGCATCCATTGGCTATGCTTTAAGCGGGTGTGGCGAGATAGTGCGCACCTGACCTGACACTGTTAGCGCAGTGAAATGTCTTCACCACCTATGCTCAATACCTGGAGGAAATGATGGCTCAACATCGTGGAGGATCAGGCAACTTCGCGGAAGATCGCGAAAGGGCCGCGGAAGCGGGTCGAAAAGGCGGTAAAAACAGCGGCGGGAATTTCAGAAATGATCCGCAGCGTGCTGCCGAAGCAGGTGAAAAGGGGGGACGCAGCCGCGCGAAAAAATAGTGCGTCTGTGACGGTATCCTCGGCCGCCGGGTACGCCCGGCGGTTACAATGATTGCAATTTGCCCGGCTAATCAGCAAAAATGTGCGCCAGTCCTCTATTCTGGTGCGTTATGTCTGCTTCCACTTCCCGCCTCAGCCTGCGTATTACGCGTCAGGAGCTGGTACTTATTTTTATCACTATGGTCTGGGGTGGCACCTTTCTGGTGGTGCATCGCGCCATGGCGCATTCGGGGCCGTTCTTTTTTGTCGGGCTGCGTTTCGCTACCGCCTCGCTGCTGCTGGCCTTTTTCTTTCGCCGCTATTTGCGTCACATTACCTGGCTGGAAATCAAAGCGGGTGCGCTGATTGGCGTGGCGATTGCCGGCGGTTACGGATTGCAAACCTGGGGTATGCAAACCATTTCCAGCAGCCAGTCGGCGTTTCTGACGGCACTTTACGTGCCGGTGGTGCCGCTGTTGCAATGGCTGTTTCTGCGCCGGCCGCCGGGCCTGATGGCGTGGCTGGGCATTTTGCTGGCGTTCACCGGTCTGGTGCTGGTGGCGGGTCCGCAGGATGGCAGCCTGACGCTGAATGCCGGTGAGATCGCCACGCTGCTCAGCACCCTCGCCATTGCCGCCGAGATCATTCTTATCAGCCGCTACGCCGGGCAGGTCGATGTGCGCCGCGTGACGCTGGTACAGCTGCTGGTGGCTTCGGCCTGCGCCTTCGTGCTGATGCTGCCCAACGGCGAATCTTTACCCACGCTATCGGCACCGCTGCTGTTTAGCGCGCTGGGCCTCGGCGCGGCCAGCGCGCTGATTCAGGTCACCATGAACTGGGCGCAGCGCAGCGTCTCGCCGACGCGCGCCACAGTGATTTATGCCGGCGAGCCGGTGTGGGCCGGTGTGGTCGGACGCATTGCCGGCGAACGGTTACCGGCCGCGGCGCTGCTGGGCGGCGCACTGATTGTCTGCGGGGTGATTGTCAGTGAACTGCGCCTGCGGCGCAAAAAAGCGGTGCCGGAGCAGGCACCGCAGAAGCCTTAAGGCTGCGGGCGCGCCGCCGGCTGGGTCAGCGCGGCACCGCGTCGCTGCAGAATTGCGTTGAGGATGATGGCACCGAAGGTGGCCGTGCCGATGCCGCCGAGGGTAAAGCTGCCGATCTTCAGCGCAAAATCCCCGGCGCCGAGCACCAGCGTGGTGGCCACCATAATCAGATTGCTGTTCTGGCTAAAATCGACGTGGTTCTGCACCCAGATGCGCGCGCCCGCCACGGCGATTAAGCCAAACACCACAATTGAAGCGCCGCCAATCACCGGGCCGGGAATGGTGTGGATGAGCGCGCCGAACTTAGGCGAAAAGCCCAGCACCAGCGCAATCAGCGCCGCAGCGACAAACGCCAGCGTGGAGTAGACTTTGGTCACCGCCATCACGCCAATGTTTTCGGCATAGGTGGTGACGCCGCTGCCGCCGATGGAACCAGACAGCATGGTTGCCAGGCCGTCGCCGACGAACGCGCGTCCCATCCACGGATCGAGATTACGCCCGGTCATGCCCGCCACCGCTTTAATATGGCCGAGGTTCTCTGCCACCAGAATAATCGCCACCGGTGCGATCATCACGATTGCCTGCATATCAAATACTGGCGCGGTGGTGTGCGGCAGACCAAACCACGCGGCGCTGGCCACGCGGCTGAAATCCACCGGCTTGCCGAAGCCCATCACGTTGGTCAGCAGAGCGTACAGCGCCCAGGCGACAATCAGTCCGACCAGAATCAGCAGCCGCTGCACCATGCCGCGGGTGAACACCGCCACCAGCCCGATGCACAGCACCGTCATCACCGCCATCCAGCTATCAAACATCGAGGCGGAGACGCTGTGCACCGCAATCGGTGCCAGATTAAGGCCGATGGCCATCACTACCGCACCGGTGACCACCGGTGGCATCAGCCGTTCAATCCAGCCGGTACCCACTTTCATCACCACCAGGCCAATCAGCGTGTAGAGCGCGCCGCAGGCAATAACGCCGCCCAGCGCCAGCGCCAGGTTGGGATTGAGCCCCTGACCGTTGAAGCCGGTAATGGCGATCACCACGCCGACAAACGCGGCGCTCGATCCGAGATAACTCGGCACGCGACCACCGGTAATGACAAAGAACAGCAGGGTGCCGATACCGGAAACCAGAATCGCCAGGTTGGGATCCAGCCCCATCAGCAGCGGCATCAGCACCGTTGCGCCAAACATTGCTACCGCATGCTGCAGGCCCAGCACGAACGTCTGCCCGAGTGGCAGGGTTTCGTCCGGGGCAATCAGCCCGTTATCGCTCATGGCTGACTTTTTCTGCCAGCGGGGGAACCAGGAACTCGCCATCGTCTTCTCCAGGGTAGTGGTCGAACCGGGCCGCACGGTGCGGCGTTAGCGGTCGTCCTGCCGTGAAAGGGCATGGTAGCAACGGTCAAACCACATCAGACCGGGCTGGGCATCATGGCGCTCCAGCGCCATCACGTTGCAAAACAGAATGTCGTGTGTCGCCACGCTGACGACCTGCGTGATGGTGCAGTCGAACGCCATCAGCGCCCCCTGCAGCAGCGGGGCGCCGCTGTGCTGCGTGTGCCAGTGGGCGGCGGCAAAACGTTCCGCCATCGGGGTTTTACCGCCAAACAGCGTTGACAGCGATTCCTGGCCAGCGGCCAGCGTGTTCACACACAGCACGCCGTTGTCGCGGAAGATCGGCCACACCGATGCATTACGATTGAGGCAGACCAGCAGCGTCGGCGGCGTATCACTGACGCTGCACACCGCGGTGGCGGTAAAACCGGCGCGTCCGGCCGGCCCGTCGGTGGTGATGATATTGACCGCCGCGCCCAGGCCGGACATGGCATCGCGGAAAGCCTGCTGGCTCACTTCGGGCAGCAGAGGCAGTTCATGTACGCTCATCATCGGCTCCGTGATTAGCTGGCGCGGCGAGCCGGCGTGGCGGTGTCCGCCAGCCAGCGCAGCAGCAGCGCATTAAAGTTGTCGGCATCGGTCACGCTCATGGCATGGCCGCCCCACGGCATCTCAATCAGGCTGCCGTTGGGCAGCGCCTGCGCCAGCTGCGGCGAGCAGCTCCACGGCACCAGCAGGTCATCCTGACTGCATATCGCCAGCACCGGCTGGGTGATTCGCGAGGCGTGCGGACGGAAATCGGCCGATTTCAGCGCGTGCAGACGCCGCAGCAGGTTCTCCATGCCCTGGAAATGCGCCACGTGATGCACATCCTCCGCGCTGATGCGTGACTGATGGCGTGCCAGCCATTCGGCCGGATAAAGAAACAGCGGCTGCGCGCGCACAAACGCTTCAACACCAACGTTGAGCAGCAGATCCTGACGCACCTGGAAGCAGCGTTCGGTGTGGGCATCCAGCGCCAGCCAGCCGTTGATCACCACTACGCGTCCGACGCGCTGCGGATAATCAAGCGCCAGCTGCAGGCCAATCAGCCCGCCAAGCGCATGGCCCACGATGTCATACTGTTCGATGCCGTGCTCCGCCAGCGCGTCGGCCAGTTCCGCTGCCATCATCGCCATGCTGTAACCTTCCGGCAGCGTATCGGGGCTGCGACCGGTGCCGCGCTGATCGTAGGTCACCACGCGATAGTGCGGCGTCAGTGCCGCCAGCTGCGGTTGCCAGAAAGCGGCCACGCCGCCCAGCCCGGACGACAGTACCAGCGTCGGCGCGTCGGGCGCGCTTAATCCCTGAATGTCCAGATGCATTACGCCTCCTGCCGGCCAATGTGTGCCACGCTGGCGATTTCAATCAGCGCATCGGGTTTCACCAGACCGCACTGAATACAGAAGCGCGCCGGTTTGTCGCCGGGGAAATAGTCGGCATATACCTGGTTTACCGCCGCGTAGTTGCTCCAGTCGGTGATGAAAATCGAGTTGAAAGTGACGTCCTGCAGGCTGCCACCGGCGGTCTCGATCACTTTTTTGATGGTTTCCAGCACGTGGCGGGTTTGCGCCGCCGCATCCCCGACGTGCACCACGTTGTTGTCGGCATCGAACGGCAGCGTACCGGAAACGTACACCACGCCATCGGCTAAGGTGCCGGGTACAAACGGAGCGATCGGCGTCGTGGTGCCGGGAGGAATAATCACTGTTTTAGGCATGACTCAGAGTCCTTATTATTAAGCGTGCAGGTGAAACGGCGGTTATGACTTCAGCGCCTCGCAGAAGGTGTCGGTATCGCTGACCCAGCCAAAAAAGGTTTCAATGTTGAACAGCGCCGCCTGCTGAGCAAACGACGGTCCGGCCTGATGGGTGGCATCGGCCAGCACCACGCCGAAATACTCGAGGAAAAAGCCGTCGCGCAGCGTCGATTCCACGCAGACGTTGGTGGCAATGCCGGTAAACACCAGATGACGAATACCGCGGCTGCGCAGCATGCTGTCGAGCGGCGTGTTGAAAAAGCCGCTGTAGCGCGGTTTGGGCAGCACAATATCGCCGGCTTGTGGCACCAGTTCATCCACCAGCGCATAATCCCAGCCGCCTTTTGCCAGCAGCGTGCCGTGCAGCTCCGGCCGCTGGCGCATGGTTTTCAGTGCGTTGGATTTATGGAAATTGGGCGAACCGGCGTCACCGGCTTCGACATACTGATTATCCCAGCCGTTCTGGAACCAGATGATCTGCATCCCTGCCGCGCGGGCGGCGGTGACCGCCTGATGAATCCGGGCGATAACCGGCTGCGTGGCGGAGACATTAAACCCGGCCAGATCGAGATAGCCGCCCTGGCTGGCGTAGGCGTTCTGCATATCCACCACAATCAGCGCGCTTTGCGCCGGCGGCAGGGCGATGGCTTCCGGGCGCGCCGGCAGAGTCACTGCAGGCTGGCTGGTGCTGTGGGCACAAACGACGGTATTCATTATGCAACCTCCTTGTGGGCGTCAATCAGCGCGCGGCGGCACGCCATCAGCGGCTGGATACGTTCACCAAAATCTTCAATGCCCTGCAGGAAATCATCAAAGGTCAGCAGCACGCCTTCGGTGCCTTCCACCAGCGCCACTTCATCCAGCATGCGTGCCACGCTGGCATAAGAACCGACCAGCGTGCCCATATTGATGTTGACGGCAGAGGTCGGATCGGCCATCTGGCGCACATTGGTGTCGCTGCCGGATTTGGTGTCCTGCTGGCTCTGCGTGGTGAGCCAGGCGAGGGCTTCATCGTCTGCGCCGGCTTTGTAGTGTTCCCATTTGGCGCGCGCGGCTTCGTCGCTTTCGGCGGCGATAATCATAAACAGCACGTAGGAACCGACGTCGCGCCCGGTTTTGTCCGCGGCCTGTTTCATGCGTGCGGCAGTGGGTGCAAAGGCGGTCGGGGTATTGACGCCCTTGCCGAAGCAGAAGTTGTAATCAGCGTATTGCGCCGAAAAGGCCATGCCGGCATCACTTTGACCGGCGCAAATCACCTTCATCGGCTTCTGCGGCTGCGGACTGACGCGACAGTCGTTCATGGTGAAGAACTCACCTTTGAAGTCGCTCTGGCCAGTGCCCCACAGGTCGCGCAGCACCGTGACGTACTCCGTCAGGTAGTTGTAGCGGCTGGCAAAATATTCATCGCCCGGCCACAGCCCCATCTGCTCATACTCCGGCTTCTGCCAGCCGGTGACCAGATTGACGCCGAAGCGGCCGCCGGAAATGGAGTCGATGGTAGCGGCCATGCGCGCCACGATAGCGGGCGGCAGCGTCAGGGTGGCGGCGGTGGCGTAGATTTCAATGCGTGAGGTCACCGCAGCCAGCCCGGCCATCAGGGTGAAGGACTCCAGGTTGTGGTCCCAGAATTCGGTTTTGCCGCCGAAGCCGCGCAGCTTAATCATCGACAGGGCAAAGTCGAAGTGATAGTGCTCAGCTTTGAGCACAATCGCTTTGTTGAGTTCAAAGGTCGGCTTGTATTGCGGGGCATGCGTGGAGATGAGCCAGCCATTGTTGCCAATCGGAACGAAAACGCCAATTTTCATGTGAAACCTCTCTGCATTGAACATGGATTGCTTCACGCGCTGCGTTGCTTCCTGCACGCATCCTGCGGGCGGCGCTCGATCACAAAATTGCAAAGCCTGTGCCACAATTTTAAAAGTGATACATAACAATCAGTTAAAATTGGCGACGTAATGAATCCTGAGTGACTGGTCCAAAACAGACCATCTGGTCAAAACAAATTGCACGTTTTTCATGCGTCACCTGAGCGAAAAAGGTGCAGGGCACAGCATTAGGCAGGAAACAGGGCGTTTGTTATGATGCGATTTCGCAGGATGGAAGAGGTAACAGTGTGAAAAGCGATGAAAAAAAGCCAGGACGCCGATCGCGGGCCGTTGCGGCGAAACGGGCAGCTATTCTGGAAGCGGCATTGGCCTTCTTCTCGCAGTTTGGCATTCACGGCACCAGTCTGGATAAGGTGGCTGAGCGCGCGGACGTCTCAAAAACCAACCTGCTTTACTACTATCCGTCAAAAGAAGTGCTGTATGTGGCGGTACTGAAAGAGATTCTTGATGTGTGGCTGGCGCCGCTGCGTGCGCTGCGTCATGACCAGGATCCGCTGGTGGCCATCCGCAACTATATTCGTCTCAAGCTGGAAGTGTCGCGTGACCACCCGCAGGCATCGCGCCTGTTCTGTCTGGAGATGCTGCAGGGCGCGCCGCTGCTGAAGGGCGAACTGGCGGGGGATTTAAAAGCGCTGGTGGATGACAAAGCGGCGATTATCGAACAGTGGATCGCCGAAGGGCGTATTGCCGGCGTGCAGCCGCAGCATCTGTTCTTTCTGCTGTGGGCGACTACGCAGCACTACGCTGATTTCGCGTCCCAGGTGGAAGCCATCACCGGCCAGACGCTAAACGATGCGGAATTTTTTGCCCAGACGCTGGATAACGTTCAGCGCATGATCATTGAAGGGATCCGCGTGCGCTGATCCCAAAGGCTGACCAGGAGAGTGCATGGATTCGCTATCACAACTAACGCTGGGCGCGGCGGTGACCGTGGCCGTAATGGGCAAACGCGTGCCGCTGTGGCAGGCGGCACTGGCGGGGGCGGTCGCGGGCACGCTGCCGGACCTCGACGTGTTTATCGACCACGGCGATGCCATTCGCAACATGACGCTGCACCGCACCGAGAGCCACGCGCTGCTGTGGCTGACGCTGGTGGCACCGTTACCTGGCTGGCTGGTGGCTGGCGCGACGCGCAGCCGGCAGCACTGGCGCGCCTGGTGCCTCGCCATCTGGCTGGCACTGATCACGCATCCGCTGCTGGACCTGACCACGGTGTACGGCACGCAGCTCGGACTGCCGCTGACCGATTACCCGTTCGCCATCGGCAGCATGTTCATCATCGATCCGCTCTACACGCTACCGCTGCTGATCGCCCTGATCGTCGCACTGTGGCGGCGGGATGCGTGCGGGCTACGCTGGAATCAGGCCGGATTGCTCATCAGTACGCTGTACCTGGGCTGGAGCATGGTGGCGCAAAGTGTTGCTACCCGACATATTGAGCACCAGCTGACGCAGCAGGCCGTGCAGCCGCAGCAACTGCTGGTGACGCCCACCGCGTTCAACACGCTGGTGTGGCGCACGGTAATTATCACGCCGCAGCGCTACGGGGAAGCATGGTGGTCGCTGCTGTCGCCCGATCGTCCCTTACAGATCCGCTGGTACGATCGTCATCCCGCGCTTTTTGCCCCGTTTAAAGGCCAGTGGCACGCCGAACGCGTTGCGTGGTTCAGCCATGGTTTCTATGCCATGCGCCAGCAGGGCAACGACACGCTGATCGTGGATTTGCGCATGGGGGAAGAGCCGGATTACACCTTTACCTTTAATCTCGGTTCCGCCGCAGCGCCGGCAGCAGCACCACAGCGGGAAGATTCGCTGCGGCCGTCGCTGGCGCAGGCGTGGCACAAATTCACGGAACGCTTATAACGAACAGGCCCGGATAACCGGGCCTGTTCGTTTAGGTGGATCAGGCTTTACGCCGGCGTAGCAGCCAGCCCATGGTCAGCACCACAAACCACAGTGGCGTCACCATCAGCGCCTGGCGGGTATCTTCCTGCAGCGTCAGCAGCACCAGCACAAAGGCAAAGAAAGCCATGCACACCCAGCACATCAGCTTGCCGAGTGGCATTTTGAAGCGTGACGCCGCATGCCGCTGCGGATGCTGTTTGCGGTAGGCCAGATAGCTGCACAGGATAATGGTCCAGACAAACATAAACAGAATCGCCGAAACCGTGGTCACCATGGTGAAGACCGTCATCACATCCGGAATCAGGTAGATCAACGCCACGCCAGCCAGCAGACACAGGCAGGAGAAGAACAGGCCGGTGGTCGGCACCGCGCGCGCCGAGAGACGGCCAAACGCCTTATGCGCCACGCCCTGTTCCGCCAGACCATACAGCATGCGGCTGGTGGAGAAAATGCCGCTGTTGGCTGAGGAGGCCGCGGAGGTTAGCACCACAAAGTTAACGATGCTGGCAGCGGCCGGCAGGCCAATCAGCACAAACATTTCAACGAATGGACTGCGATCCGGTATGACCTGGTTCCACGGCGTCACCGCCATGATCACCAGCAGCGCCAGCACGTAAAACATGATGATGCGCAGCGGGATCGCGTTGATGGCACGCGGCAGAACTTTATGCGGATCTTTGGTCTCCGCCGCCGCCGTACCCACCAGTTCAATGCCGACAAAGGCAAACACCGCAATCTGGAAGCCGGCAAAGAAACCGCTCAGCCCTTTCGGGAACATGCCGCCGTGATCCCAGATGTTGCTCAGCGCCGCGTGGCTCCCGTTCGGCGAAGGGTAGTGCAGGCTGACCAGCACAATCCCGGTGATGATTAACGCCACGATGGCGACGATTTTGATAATGGCGAACCAGAACTCCATCTCGCCAAACAGTTTTACCGTGGCGATGTTCAGGGCAAGGAAAACAAACACGCACAGCAGCGCGCTCATCCAGATTGAGAAGTTCGGGAACCACAGCTGGAAATAGGCGCTGATCGCCACCACGTCGGCGATGCCGGTCACCACCCAGCAGAACCAGTAAGTCCAGCCGGTGAAATAACCGGCCCACGGACCGAGCAGATCGGCGGCAAAGTCGCTGAAGGATTTGTACTCAAGGTTGGAGAGCAGCAGCTCACCCATGGCGCGCATCACAAAGAACAGCATAAAACCGATGATCATATAGACGAAGATGATCGACGGACCCGCCAGGCTGATGGTTTTACCGGAGCCCATGAACAGACCGGTGCCAATGGCACCGCCGATAGCGATAAGCTGGATGTGACGGTTATGCAGGTTGCGCCGGAGTTTTTCCGGCTGTTCGGCCTCAATGGGCGCCGCTTTAGATTGATCAACCATAAAAATATCTTTCCTGTCTTGATGTTGTGTCAGCTCTGCTGGCTGTTGAATAACGTGCTGTTGCACAGGGCAAGAGGGCATAAGATAGAGGAAAGGCGGCCACTCTCGGTAATGGTTTTTAAACCTTTGTGCCCTTTTGCGTGCTTTACCGTGTCAGTAAATATTTACATGGCGCGCCGTGCCGTCATTTTGCGTAAATGTTCTGCAAATGAGCCGCTTGCACCACGCAGCGCTGCGCAGGGTTCTACACTTGTCATTTCGATGAACCCGGAAAAAGTGAGGCAGCGTGCGCGCATTGCTCGCGATAGTGCTGCTGGCCCTGTGCGGCTGGTGGAGTTTACCCTGGCTGAAAACGCATCTGCCGCCACAGTGGAATCCGTTTATACCGCTCCAGGTTACCGATCCGCCGGGCTGGATGACGCGCTATAAGCTGCAGCGGCTGAGCAGCGATCCGGCCGCGTGTCTGGCGGTGATGCGCGCGGCCAGCGCGCAGGGCAGAGTCAGTTTCCGTGAGGTGCCGCCGCTGCAGGGCGATTGTCCGATTGATCAACCGCTGCGCATCAGCCGCTTCGGTGAGGTCACGCTGAGCAGCAGTTTTCTTGCCAGCTGTCCGATGGCGGTGGCCAGCACGCTGTATGTTACACGCAGCAATGCGGCGCTGCAGCAGGCCGGCATTACCTCGCCGCTGCGCCGCATCGCGCATGTTGGCAGTTACGCCTGCCGCAATATTTATCACCGCCAGGAAGGACGCCGCAGTGAACATGCGACGGCGGAGGCGTGGGACATCACGGGGTTTCAGCTGGCGGATGGGCGCTGGCTACAGGTAGGCAAAAACTGGCAGCAACCGCCGCAGGCCGCTGCCGGTTTGCACGCTTTATGGCGCAACGGCTGTGCCAGCTTCGGTAATGCGCTGGGGCCGGATTACAATGCGGCGCATGCCAGCCATTTCCACCTTGGCATGCGCGGCGCAGGCTTTTGTCGCTAAACTACACCGCCGGGTTTAATCCGCGTTTGATGAGGAAATGATTTGCCGGCCAGGAGAAAATAAATCCGGTGAGCATCGCCAGCTGTAACATAAACCAGAAGGCGCTGAGCAGGGGATTGAGCTGTTGATTAAGCACATATTTTAGGGCCAGCGTCATAAAGATAAAGATTCCCGTTTGATAAATCAGCAGCGGAAAGGTTTCTGTTTTCAGCGCTAATAATAACGTACGGACAATAGAAAGTTGTTCCCGCTGGCGAATGGCCAGAAACTGAAAAAATAATCCCGCCAGTAACGAAATCATCACGCAAATAACCGCCTGTAACCACAGCGCGGGGCTAATTGCAAAATGCTTGAGCAGAGTGACTATTGGCAGGGTGATGATGTCGCCGAATATACAGGCGGCGGCAGAGAGCGAGGTGGAAATAAAAATGGTTTGCCAGCTGGCATAACCGGTTAATCCGGATGGCAGCAGCAGCGCCAGTTTTCGCTGACGTGACGGTTTACGCCCGAGATACCACCATGCCAGCCAGCCGAAAAACGGCATGTACAGCCCGGTGAGCGGCCAGATGATATTCATGACCGCCAGCGGATGCGGGTGACGCAACAGATCTTTAGCTATCATCAGGGCGGTACACATGCCCACGACCAGAAAGGGTAATGCCAGCTGGTTTAACATAGTCAGTCCCACTCAGTTTGCTGAAATCGCGCCAGCCTGCGGAGCTATGCTGGTGCCTGCCACCTTGCGCCTCTGCTAAAGCGTAGCTGGAAAAGACGGTGCCGGAAATGTCTGCCACAGGTGCAAAGCAGGGAAACACTGCAGAAATAACTGGAATTAAGCCGCGCTGCGGACTTAATCAGCAGGAAGATTATGACGGGCGGTATAAAAAAGGGGAATGGCAAAGATAATAGCGATTAATGATGAGGCGAATGTTTTATCTGCGAAGTCTGGCGTTTAATCAACAGGACGATTGAAAATTCTTCAGAAAAATCTTATTCTGATTCGCACGACTTATCATCCTGATGGTGCCGCTGGCATACGCACCATAGTTTAATTTCTCATTTGGGTAACATATTGACAACAAGGTAGTTATCACTTTTTGCCCGCAATGCCGCTCTGGTTTCAATCAATATTTTTTCTCTGGTTAATTTATTTTTTACATTAATCGGCACAGATAT
>NZ_JASEWO010000104.1:0-16518 GCF_030024295.1 Pantoea sp. Pa-EAmG | reverse complement strand
CCAGGGCATTTAGTCTTTTGTATTCAGAGAGTAAATGGTTTTAAGGAACGCGAATCGCTTGATGTCGTCCATTCCCCGTGCGGGGCTTAACGAGGCAATAGAATGGAATCCACAACGTTGGAAAAATCCTGGGGTGCTGAAATCCTTGCTGACGGCAGCGTGCGGTTTCGCCTTTGGGCACCCGGTCAGCAGCAAATTACCCTTCACGCCGATGGCCAGCAGCATGCCATGCAGCGGCAGCAGGATGGCTGGTTCAGCCTGACGCTGCGCGGGCCTGGTCACGGCAGCGCATATCACTACGAGCTGGCCGATGGCAGCACGGTGCCCGATCCGGCCGCGCGGGCACAACGCGCCGATGTCAACGGCCCTTCTCTGGTTATCGACCCTCACCATTACGACTGGCAGCAGCGTGACTGGCAGGGACGGCCCTGGCATGAAACGGTGGTCTACGAGCTGCACATCGGCACCTTTACCGCCGAAGGCACCTTCCGCGCGGCTATCGCAAAACTCCCTGCGCTGGCCGACCTCGGTATCACCATGATCGAAGTACTGCCGGTATCGCAGTTTGGTGGCACGCGCGGCTGGGGCTATGACGGCGTTCTGCTGTATGCGCCGCACTCGGCGTATGGCTCACCGGATGATTTCAAAGCCTTCGTCGATGCCGCGCACGCGCTGGGATTGTCGGTGGTGCTGGATATTGTGCTCAACCACTTTGGCCCGGAAGGCAATTACCTGCCGCTGCTGGCACCGGCCTTTTTCCATGAGGAGCGTATGACGCCGTGGGGCGCCGGGATTGCGTACGATGTGGACGCCGCGCGGCGTTATATCGTCGAAGCGCCGCTCTACTGGCTGAAAGAGTTTAACCTCGACGGCCTGCGCTTCGATGCCATCGACCAGATTGAGGATACGTCCAGCAAGCATGTGCTGATTGAGATTGCTGAACGCATTCGCAGCGAAATCCACTCTCGCCCGATCCATCTCACCACCGAAGACAGCCGCAACGTGATCTTCCTGCATCCGCGCGATGCGGACGGTGACGCGCCACTGTTCAGCGGTGAATGGAACGACGATTTTCATAATGCCATTCACGTCTTTGCCACCGGCGAGACGCACGCGTATTACCAGGATTTCGCCAACGTACCGGAGAAATCAATCGCGCGCATTCTCACCGAGGGCTTTGCTTATCAGGGCGAGCTGTCACCACAGAGCGGCCAGCGGCGCGGCGTACCCAGCGCAGGCCAGCCGCCGGTGGCGTTTGTCGACTTCATCCAGAACCACGATCAGGTGGGCAACCGCGCCCAGGGCGAACGCCTGATTAGCCTGGCCGGTGCCGATCGCACCAAAGTGCTGCTCGCCACCCTGCTGTTGTCACCGCACATTCCGCTGCTGTTTATGGGCGAAGAGTACGGTGAAACCAACCCGTTCCTGTTCTTCACCGATTTCCACGGCGATCTGGCGAAAGCGGTGCGCGAAGGACGGGCGCGCGAATTTACCGGTCACGCCGGTCATGACGAGACGGTGCCGGATCCCAACGCTGAAGAGACCTTCACGCGGTCGAAACTGGACTGGCGCAAAGTGGAAAATCCCGCAGGCCAGGCGTGGCTGACGCTCACGCGCCAGCTACTGGCGTTGCGCCAGCAGCACATCGTGCCGCTGCTGCCGGATGCACGCCAGCACAACGGCCAGGTGCTGCGCACCGCACCGGGCTTTGTCGCCGTTAGCTGGCAGTTCCCGCAGGGCCAGCTGTCACTGGCGCTGAATATTGGACAGCAGAGCCAGCCGCTGCCCGCGATGCCCGGCGAGACGCTCTTTGCGTGGCCACAGGAAAGCGGCGAACTGCCGCAGCACTCTGTCATCGTGCGTCTGGCAAAAGGAGCAGCGCAATGAGCATTCCAACCGCGACTTACCGCATCCAGTTCCGTAACGGCATGACCTTTGACCGCGCAGCGCAGCTGGTGCCCTATCTGCAGCAGCTGGGCATCAGCCATCTCTATGCCTCGCCGATCTTTACCGCCACGCGCGACTCGACGCACGGCTATGACGTCACCGATGCCAATGAGATTGACCCGGCGATTGGCGGACGCGCCGGTTTTGACCGCCTCAGCGCGGCGCTGCAGCAGGCCGGGATTGGCCTGATCCTCGATATTGTGCCTAACCACATGGCAGCGTCGCTGGAAAATGCCTGGTGGCGCGATGTGATTGAACACGGGGAAGCCAGCCGCTACGCGCGCTACTTTGATATCGACTGGTCGCGCAGGCTGACGCTGCCGTTCCTCGGCGATGATTTTGACCGCGTGCTGGCCAATGATGAACTCAGCATCAAGGCCGATCCGCACAGCGGCAATCCGGCGCTGGTCTATTACGACAGTTACTATCCGCTGACGCCCGCCAGCTGGCAGCAGCGTAAAGACGAGGTGCTGGCGCTGCGCGATCGCGCGGCCATTGCGGAACTGCATGCGCAACAGCCGTGGCAGCTGATGAACTGGCGTGAGGCGCGCAGCGCGCTCTCCTACCGCCGCTTCTTTGAAATTACCGGGCTGGTCGGCGTGCGCGTCGAAGATGAAGAGGTGTTCGCGGCTTCGCATCGCCTGATTCTCGAACTGGTACACAGCGGTGTGGTGAGCGGGCTGCGCGTCGATCACGTTGACGGGCTGGCCGATCCGCTTGGCTATCTGCAACAGCTGCGTCAGGCCGCAGGCGACGCGTGCTATATCACGGTGGAGAAGATTCTCGCAGACGGTGAGCAACTGCCCGCCGACTGGCCAGTGTCCGGCACCACCGGTTACGAGTTTATCGCCGCGCTGTCGCACGCGCTGATTGATGATAATCAGATCGATATGCTGCATCTGGCCTATGAAGCGGTGTCTGCCGAGCGTAACGACGTCGCCGCTGGCCTGCGTGCGGCACGTGAACTGATGGTCGATCGCAACTTTGCCGGGGAATTCAGCCGCCTGCTGGCGCTGGCTACCGAGGCAGCCGATCTGGTGCATCGCAACTTCAGTGAGGCTGAGCTGCACGTGGCGCTGCGCGAACTGCTGATCGCCTTCCCGGTGTATCGCACCTACGGCCGGAAAGCCGGTATGCCGCTGGAAGGCGAAGCGTTGCTATTACAGGTGCTGGAGCAGGTTAAACACAGCGCCTCGCCTGCGGCGCTGAGCTTTTTGCAGGCATTACTGCTGGGGGCGATCACTGAACAGGGCGAGCAGGATGCGGCAGAGTTCCGCGCCCGCTTCCAGCAGCTGACCGGTCCGCTAATGGCGAAATCGGTCGAAGACACGCTTTTTTTCCGCAATCACGTAGCGCTGGCGATCAACGAAGTGGGTGCCGAACCACTGCCACACGCGTTTTCGCTCGAACGCTTCCACAGCGAAATGCAAACCCGACTGCAGCATCAGCCGGATGGGCTGTCCGGCACCTCCACGCACGACACCAAGCGCGGCGAAGATGCGCGCGCGCGGCTGTATACCCTAAGCGAAGCGCCGGCGCTGTGGGCGGAAAACGTCACGCGCTGGCGGCAGATGAATCAACCACACGTAGTCGCGCTGGCGGACGGCCCGGCTCCCGAACCGCCGGTCGAGTGGATGCTGTATCAGGCGCTGGCCGGCGTCTGGCCCACCACGCTGCAGCCGGAGGACACAGCGGCACTCGACGCGCTGCGCGATCGCTTTTTACCGTTTGTGGAAAAAGCCCTGCGCGAGGCGAAGTTACGCACCGACTGGGCGGACGGCAATGAGGCTTACGAAAACGCTGTACTGGAGTATGCCCGTCAGCTGCTGTCGCCCACCAATCCGGCGTTCCTGCAGGACTTTAGCCACGCGCTACAGCCGTTCATCCGTGCCGGACTGGTTAACAGCCTGAGCCAGACGGTGATCAAACTGACCGCGCCGGGCGTGCCGGATATCTATCAGGGCTGCGAAGCGCTGGATTTCAGCCTGGTCGATCCGGACAACCGGCGCGAGCCGGATTTCGCTCAGCTGACGGCGCAGCTGGATGTCCACGCCGCGCCGGATTTCGCCAGCCAGCAGGACTGGCTGAGCGGCCGGCTGAAACAGCAGATGGTTGCGCGCCTGTTGCATCTGCGCCGCGACCATCCGTCGCTGTTCCGCTTTGGTGATTATCACCCGCTGAGCGCATCGGGTGAACACGCAGAAAAAGTGATCGCTTTTGCCCGGCAGGACAGCGATCACGCGCT
Organism: Pantoea sp. Pa-EAmG; assembly: GCF_030024295.1. Taxonomy (NCBI): domain Bacteria; kingdom Pseudomonadati; phylum Pseudomonadota; class Gammaproteobacteria; order Enterobacterales; family Erwiniaceae; genus Pantoea; species Pantoea sp. Pa-EAmG. The sequence goes on along the minus strand of NZ_JASEWO010000104.1, from coordinate 12,326 downwards.
GCTGGTGATTACGCCACGGCTGATTTTCAATGGTGCACAGTGGAGTCATACCCGACTGGCACTGCCGGAATCGCTGGCGCATCGCCACTATCGCAATGTGCTGACCGGCGAGACCGTAGTGATTAATGACGATATTATGCTGGACAATGTGAGCTATAGCGCGCCGCTGGTGCTGATTAGCCAGTAGCGTCCCCGATAAACCTGTTGTTTTACATGACTATCTATTCACTGGATGGAGAGGATTGAATGTCTAACGGTAAACCTATGGAAATCACCGCCGGATCGGGGCACCAGCTCGGCGCCAATTATGATGGTGCAGGCGTCAACTTTGCGCTGTTCTCAGCACACGCGGAACGGGTCGAACTCTGTCTTTACGATGAGAGCGGCCAGCATGAAATTGCCCGCTTCGATCTGCCGGAATATACCCACGAAATCTGGCACGGCTACGTGCCCGGGCTGAAACCCGGCGCGCTGTATGGCTATCGCGTTCACGGACCGTTCGATCCGGAAAACGGTCACCGTTTTAACCCGAGTAAATTACTGATTGATCCCTATGCCCGCGAGTTGCAGGGCAACATCGACTGGAACGAAGCGCATTTCGCTTACGATTTACTGCACGAAGATAAAGATCTGACGCTGGATACCCGTGACAGCGCGCCGTTTACCCCCAAGTGTCGGGTAATTGATACCAATGAGTTTGACTGGCAGGACCATAACCGTCCCAGCATTCCGTGGTCCAGTACGGTGATTTATGAAACCCACGTCAAAGGTTTCACCCAGCTTAATCCGGCGATTCCGGCAGAGATGCGCGGCACCTATGACGGCATGAGCCACAAATCCACCGTCGACTACATCAAAAGCCTCGGCGTGACGTCAGTGGAATTGCTGCCGGTGCACTGGTTCCCGGACGACCAGCATCTGCTGGATCGCGGACTGAAAAACTTCTGGGGCTATAACTCGCTGGCCTTTTTTGCGCCTGCCAGCCGCTATTTCGGCCCGCGCGGTATTCAGGGCTTTCGCGACATGGTGCGCGCTTTCCACGATGCCGGTATCGAAGTGATTCTCGACGTAGTTTATAACCACACTGCAGAAGGCAACGAACTGGGGCCGACGCTGTCGTTTAAAGGCATTGATAACTTCTCCTATTACCGCACGCTGCCGGATCAGCACCGTTATTACATCAACGATACCGGCACTGGCAACACGGTAAATACCTCCCATCCGCGCGTGCTGCAGCTGGTGACGGATTCGCTGCGCTACTGGGCAGAATCGATGCATATCGACGGTTTTCGCTTCGACCTCGGCACTATTCTCGGCCGAGAGCCGGAAGGGTTCGATCAGCGCGGCGGCTTCTTTGATGCCATGACGCAGGATCCGGTGTTGTCAAAGCTGAAGCTGATCGGCGAACCCTGGGACATCGGGCCTGGTGGCTATCAGGTCGGTGGCTTCCCGCCCGGCTGGGCTGAGTGGAACGACAAATATCGCGACACGGTGCGTGAGTACTGGAAAGGCGACAACGTCTCAACCGACTTTGCCGCGCGCCTGCTTGGTTCCGGCGATCTGTACGATCAACGCGGCCGCCGCCCGTGGGCCAGCGTCAATTTTATCACCGCGCACGATGGCTTTACGCTGAACGATCTGGTCTCGTACAACGACAAGCACAACGATGCCAACGGGGAAGATAACAACGACGGCCATAACGATAACCGTTCTTACAACTACGGTGCCGAGGGCCCCACCGACGACGAAGGCATTAACGCAGTGCGCGAGCGGCAGAAACGTAATTTCCTCGCCACGCTGTTTTTCTCGCACGGCACCCCGATGCTGCTGGCGGGCGATGAGTTTGGCCGCAGCCAGATGGGCAACAATAACGGCTATTGTCAGGACAGCGAGATTTCCTGGCTGCACTGGGAAGATCTGCCGGCTTCCGCTGATGCGTTACGCGATTTCACCCGTCAAATCATTGCGCTGCGCACGCAGCAGCCGCTGCTGCGACGTGAAAGCTGGCGCGACGGCATGGAGATCAAATGGTTTAACGCTGGCGGCGGTTTCCAGCAGGCGGAACAGTGGGACGAGGGCTCGACGCTCGGCGTGTACATTGGGCGTCCGGATCTGCAAACCGAAGAAGGTATCTGGCACGATGTGCTGATGCTGTTCAATCCGTTCGAAGGCAATGTGCCGTTCCGCATCCCGCAGTTTGGTGAAGGCGGCTGGGTGCTGGAGCTGACCACCTCCGACAGCGCCAGTAAGGGATTGGTGATCACCAAAGAGAAGGATTTCGAGCTGGAAGGCCGCAGCCTGGCGCTGTTCAGACGGCCATGAGTTAAGCGCGAAGTGCCGGTTTTTAGGTGCGCATGAATGCGCACTCTGCGGAAACAACGGGACATGCACCCCCGGTTTCCAGGTGCGTAAGAATGCGCACCCTGCGGAAACAACGGGACATGCACTCCCCGTTTCCAGGTGCGCATGAATGCGCACCCTACAGAAACAACGGGACATGCACTCCCTGTTTCCAGGTGCGCATGAATGCGCACCCAACGGAAATAACGGGACATGCACTCCCGGTATCCAGGTGCGCATGAATGCGCACCCTACGCAAATAACGGGACATGCACCGTAGGGTCGCCGTTCACGGCGACCGGCTCCACTGTTAACCCGCCAGACTCTTCTGCTACCCGGCACTAAAATTTCATTAACTAAAAACCACAATCTGCCGATGTTCTTTAATCTGCCCTTGTACCCGCCGCGTCATGCGTCGGGGTGCGTTTAGATTAAGGATAATAAGATGAACATCTCCCAACGATTGTTACTGACCTTTTCCATGCTGTTTGGCGCCATCATTCTGCAAGCCGTGCTCGCCATCTCACTGCTGTCCGGCTTTCAGGAGCGCTTTGAGTACGTGCAGACTAACGCCATTCCGTCGATTAAAGACCTCAATACGCTGATTGACCGCAGCAATCAGCTGGCGCTGACGCTTTACAAACATCAGACTCAGCTGCAGGACAGCAATATGCCTGCGGTTGAAGCGGACATTGATAAACAGATCGGCGGCCTGAAATCGCTCACCGATTACTACCTGACTCACAACCTCTCCAGTGACGAAGATAAGCGCCTGACCGAGCTGGCCTTTGCCAATATTCAGCGCGTGAGCGAGCGGCTGCCGGCGTTTCTCACTGCCTCGCGCGCGCATCAGAACGCCATCAGCCTTGATCTGATCGAGGGGCAGAACGGCATTGGTGCCGCCATTCGCCAGCTGGTCACCAATTACCAGCAGCAGCTGATGCTGAATATTTCTATCGGCGATGAGTTACGCGCCACCAACCTCAGCACCTTCCATGAAATGCTGTGGACCACCATTACCGGCGTGATAGCCACAGTGATTATTTTTGGCCTGTTCGCCCTGTTCACCGTGCTGCGCATTCGTCGCAGTCTGTCCGATGTCGGCAAAGTCATGATGCGCGCCAGTGAAAATCTCGACCTGACGCTCAGCGCCGACGAAAGCCGTCGCGATGAGGTGGGCACCATGGCGCACTCTTTCAATCAGCTGATGCGCAGCGTGGCCGGTTCGCTGAGTGCCGTGCGCAGCGCGTCACATTCGGTGGGCAGCGCATCGGTGCAGATCGCCGCCGGTAACGAAGACCTCTCTGCGCGTACCGAGCAGCAGGCTGCTTCGCTGGAGCAGACCGCGGCCAGCATGACTGAACTGAGTGAAACCGTACGTCAGACCGCCGATAACACGCGCCAGGCCAGCCAGCTGGCGGCTAACGCCAGTGCGCTGTCGGAAAAAAGTGGTACCTCGCTCAGCACCATGCTCTCGACCATGGATGATATTCGTGGCAGCTCGCGCAAGGTCACGGACATTGTTTCGATGATCGAAGGTATCGCTTTCCAGACCAATATTCTGGCGCTCAACGCGGCAGTCGAAGCGGCACGCGCCGGTGAGCACGGCAAGGGCTTTGCGGTGGTGGCGGGTGAAGTACGCAGCCTGTCGCAGCGCTCAACCTCGGCCGCACGCGAAATCAAAGGTTTGATCGAAGAGTCACACCGCCTGACTGAAGCCGGGGCCGCCCAGGCCAGCGACGTCAGCAGCAATATGCAGGTGATGAATGACGCTATCCATCAGGTCAGCGAACTGATGAGCGAAATCGCCGCGGCCGCGGTTGAGCAGAGTCAGGGCATCAGCCAGGTGCAGCAGGCGGTGAATCAGATGGATGATGTGACGCAGCAGAACGCCGCGCTGGTAGAGCAGGCCTCAGCCGCGTCGCAATCGCTGCAGGAGCAGGCCCAAACGCTCAACCAGCTGGTGACCCGCTTCGTGCTGACGGAATCTGGCGCAACGCCGGTCATCAAGCCTGCGCCGGCGAGCCATAACGCGCCACAGCCGGGACGCCTGGCACTGGCCAGCGATGCCGACTGGCAGAGTTTCTAATCCCGTTGCCCTCCGCGTCGTCGCGCGGAGGGGCTTTCTCCCACTGACGAATTCTTCCCGGCGCGCTGGCGCGAGCGACATTGCCTCAACGAGCGCCAGCAAAACTGCTATTCTGTGAACCATGCTAACGGTCATCAGCAACGAAAGTGTTTCACCTCCGCATGCCCGCCGCTCCCTAAAGGAACCTTATGCACCCTCAGCAACAGACACGCGGTAAATGGGCCATCTTTGGCCTGATGTTTATTCCTGGCTTTACCTGGGCTTCCTGGGTTAGCCGCACCCCCTTTATGCGCGATGTGCTGCACGCCTCGACGGAAATGATGGGCCTGATTCTGTTTGGCTTCTCCTGTGGCTCCATGCTGGGCGTGCTGCTGGCCGGTAAGCTGGTCGCGCACTTTGGCACCAGCCGGGTGATGCGCACGGGTTACCTGATCCTGCTCGGTGGCCTGGTGCTGATGACCGTTGCGTTAACGCTCGCCAGTAGCGGGCTGGTGTTTACCAGTCTGGTGTTGCTGGGCGGCGGAACCGCGCTGATGGATGTGGTGGTTAATGTCGAAGGGGCGGCGTTTGAGCGGCGCATCGGCAAGTCAATCATGACGATCATTCACGGCTTCTTCAGTTTCGGCACGCTGATCGGCGCACTGGCGGGGCTGGCCATGACCGCAGCCGATATCAGCACCCACTGGCACTTTAGCGTGGTGCTGCTGGTTAACCTGCTGATTGCCGCCCTGGCGCTGCGCCATCTGCCCGCCACCAGCGACAGCGAACGCAGCGAACAGCCGCATCATGGCGGCTTTCTGGCCCAGGTTGGACGTGAACTGCGTGACCGCCAGCTGCTGGTGCTCGGCGTGGTGATTCTGGCGATGGCGCTGGCGGAAGGCTCGGCTAACGACTGGCTGCCGTTACTGATGATCGACGGCCATAACCTCAATCATACCCAAAGCACGCTGGTCTACGCGGGTTTCACTGCCGGCATGACGCTGGGGCGCTTTATCGGTGGGCTGGTGGTTGATCGTCTGGGCCGTGTCTGGGTACTGCGCGCCAGCGCATTCTCCGCCGCGCTGGGGCTGACGCTGGTGATTTTCTCCGATAACCCATGGCTGGCGGCGGCGGCCGTGCTGTTCTGGGGCGTCGGCGCGTCGCTCGGCTTCCCGTTAACGGTCTCGGCGGCGGGCGATGGCCATAACAGCGCGGTGCGCGTCACGATTGCCGCCACGCTGGGTTATCTGGCGTTTCTGGTCGGCCCGCCCGGACTGGGCTTTATCGGCGAACATGCCGGATTGCGCATGGCGATGCTGCCGGTACTGATCATGGTACTGCTGGCGCTGGTGTGCGCCGGTGCGGCTGGCCGCCCGCGTCAGGCAAAAACACCAGCGGAACAATAAATCTCAGGGCACGTGCCAGCTGCCCTGCCAGCCATCCGCAGTGGCCTCAAATCGTGCGCGCTGATGGGGCTCGCAACTGACATCCAGCCACTCCACGCTATGCAAGGTGATCTGCACCAGCGCAAAGTGCTCGTCGGGCCCGGTGCCCGCCTTTTGCGCGCTGGCAGGCAGTGCGTCATCAGGATGAGCAATCACGCTGCCCGGCCTGACCGGTGACTGAAACAACGCGTGCGAATGTGGGCGCAATGCATGCCAGGCTGCGGCACGCTGTTGTGCATCGTCAACGCGCTGAGCCGTGCCTGCCAGCCTGAGCTGAACGCGACTGGCGGCATCATAAGCCAGTAACGCCACCTGCGGCTGGGCTGCAATATCCTGCATTTTGGCGCTGCGCCGATCGGCGGTAAAACGCAGGGCCGGCAGCGCGGGCAAAAACTGCCGTATCACCACGGTGCGCAGGCTGGGCTGGCCGTCAGCGGTCACCGTTGCCAGCTGCATCAGGGTGAAAGCCGAACGCGATGTGGTGGCTGTGCTAAGCAGCTGCCAGATGGCTTGCAGGCGGTCGTCGAGCGAGATCATGATTCCCTTCCTTAGCGGGCGTGAAGCGGGTTGCTGCCCGCACGTTTCAGCGCCGACAGCGCCAGCGCGCTGAGCAGTAACCCAATGACGATAAGCAGCGCGTAGCTTAGCCACTGCAGCAGCAGAATGCCCAGCACGCCGCCAGCGAGAAACGCCAGCACGGTGTAGCAATGCAGTTTTAGCCGCTCAATGTACAGCGGCGCGTCTTTTGGTGACTCTTTGCGACGCAGCACGTCGAACAGCATCGCCAGTTCAATGCCGATATCGGTTGACGTGCCGGAAACGTGCGTCGTGCGCACGCGGGCATTGGAGATGCGCGTTACCACCGCATTTTGCAGGCCCATCAGAAAGCTCAGGCTGAGAATCAGTAATACGCCGCCCTCGCTGAAATGAAAGCCGCTTTCGACAATCCCCAGCACCAGCAACGCAATGCCCTCGAGCAGAATATTGATGGCGTAGATGCCGCGTATCTGCCGCCTGCGGCCGGAATTGATGATCAGCGTGGAAACCGACGAACCGGCGATGAATAACAGCACAATCAGCAGGAAGAACAGCCCGATATGCAGATTGGCTTTCGCCAGATGATCGGACAGGGATGAGACGTTACCGGTCATGTTGGCGGAGAAGAAACCAACCGTTTCGAACGCCGCAGTGTTCAGTGCGCCCGCCACGGCGGCCAGCGTCGCCGCCAGGCGGATGTCGGTGTTGAAAGTGCGCGTATCCTCAGTGGAGATCAGCATGAAAAGGTCCCGGCCCGGCAAAAGGTTTATCATCCTCCGGCGGTCAAAAATTCTCAACTGGCAGGGCTGAACATTAACGCGGTTCGCTGTCGATCAGCGCACGCCGGGCCAGGCGTTTGGGCAGGATTTGACCCTGTCACTGATAAGCCGGATAATTTGGAAACGATTCATTCTAAATAGCCCGCATTATGACCAGTAAACCCAATCCGGCGCCGGCTGCCAGAGAGCGCGGCAGACCGCGCAATTTTGATATCGACGAAGCGCTCGACAGCGCCATGATCGTGTTCCGCCAGAAGGGTTTTCATGCGGCCTCGATTGCCGATTTAGGTGAAGCGATGAACCTGACGGCGGGCAGTATTTATAAAGCGTTTCAGGATAAACGTTCCCTGTTTCTGCGGGTGTTTGAGCGCTACATCCTGCTGCGCAACGTGGACCTGCGCGCCCGTTTGCAACAGTACCCGACCGGCCGGGCGCGCATTGCTGAGCTGCTGCAGTTTTATCTCGACTCAGCCAGCGAGATCGAGGGCAGACGCGGCTGCCTGGTGGTTGGCAGTACCGTGGAACTGCAAACGCTGGATGAAGAGTTATCCCAGCTGGTGCGTGAAGCGGTATTACGCAACCGCAACTTCCTGACTTCGCTGGTTGAGCAGGGACAAGAGGACGGATCGATTTCGCCACGACTGGATGCCGACACCGCTGCCGGATTGCTGCTTTGCGTGGCATTTGGTATGCGCGTGGTAGGCAAAATTCAGGATGTGACTAATGGCAAAGAAACCATTAATATGGTGCTCAGCATTCTGGACTGATTCGTCTGGCCTATTAGGAAATAGGCGTTTCCTAATTAATATTCGCCGCGATAACTTTTTTAAACCCTGGAATCGCGCGCTTAATAATATTTATCAGTCAGTAACATATTACTTAGATTTATGTTTATTTGTTCCGGGGGTTGAGTGAAGCACGATGAATTAGAAGATGCCGATGAGATCTATCTTTTATTGGGCAAAGTCGTCACACAGATTGTACAACCGGGTGAAACCTTATCTGTTCAGCAAATAATTGGCGCGCTGTATCGCACGGGCTTGCGCTCGGAGAATCCGGCCATCCAGCAGGCCTGCGATAATGCGATCAGGCTGCTGGCCAAAAAGCTGAATTAACGCACTGCTATCAGGGTAATGATGATGCGATACGATCCTTTTCATAATAATTCTGAAGATGCATTACCATGGACTGGTGGATCGCTGCAGGCAAAGCAGCATGAGTTACTTGGCACGCTGGTGCAGGAAATTTTGTGTAGCGGCAAGTTGCTGAACCGAAAAACCCTGTTTGTCGCGCTAATAGCACGTCTCGACCAGTGCGACGATGTGATATTGAAAACGCATTACGAGGCTATTTTTTCTCTGCTGCTTGGTCGCGTGGCCGCTGAGTAATATCGCAACGCTATCCTGCCTTCCCAATATACGCGGCGAAACACATTAGCCGCGCCTGGTAATTTCCTCCTCATCAATTGCCCGCTAAACCGCATTAATTGTGCAAAGAAAGCGAGTCAGGTCAGACCAGAATCCGGATTTTGTTCTACGCTTATAGCTGGACTTCAGACCAATCAGGGAAATTACTATGAAGAAACTGACTGTAGCGGCTGTGTTATTGACATCGATTTTTGCCATCGCCGGCTGTTCATCGAATCAGGCGATTAAAACCACCGACGGACGCACTATCGTCACCGATGGTAAGCCACAGGTGGATAGTGATACTGGCCTGGTCTCTTATAAAGATGCGCAAACCGGTAAAACAGAACAGATTAACCGTGACCAGATCACCAATATGAGTGAACTGAACAACTGATCTACTCGATAGGGAGAGCGACATGAAAAAAGTGATTTTGTTACCACTGGCAGCCATTGTGGCACTGAGCGCCCTGACCGGCTGTACCCGTACCAGCTACGCCATTCATACCAATGATGGCCGTACCATTGTCAGCGATGGTAAACCGCAGGAAGCGGAAAGCGGACTGCTCGGCTACGTTGATGCCAATGGTGTCAAACAGCAGATCAACAAAGCGGATGTCAAAGAAGTTTCTGAGATTCCGCATTAATCGGTTCTTATCAAGCCCGCGCAGCGGGCTTTTTTGTGCCAGAACGTTGTGATTGAACCCATACGCAGGGCCGTCGCAAGAGAGCCATCCGGTCCATCGCGGCGCCTTTGGTCAGGGACGCACGACGGTGAGTTTAAACGGCCCGCTGTTTTTCGCAGCATGCGCGACTGAATCATTCACTCTCTCAAGCGGAAACTCGGTTACGTCATAGTGGCTCAGATCAAGCAATCCCGCGCGTATAAGGCCGCAGAGCGTAGGGACTGCCGAAGGTTCATACATCCACTGCCCTTTTACGGTAATGAGGTTACGCATTATCCAGGGATAAGGTAGCGAAAGATCGTCCCCTCCCAGCATGCCAACACCGCCCATAAGGACTGCACGACCATAAGGTCTGACTGACATAATCGCATTCCGGGCGACAGTGGTCTGCGCAGACGGCGGAAGGAAATCAAGGACCGCATCAATAGGTCCCCCGGCCATGTGTTTCATGGCAGAAATATCGATCTCTGCTGTACCTGTGAGCTTTACTGTTTCCACACGCGATCCAAAACGTTTTTTCAAATCGTTCAGTACCCGTTCACTACGGCCCGGTGCGATGACTTTATGGGCTCCCATGGCCAGGGCAGCAAGCACAGCGGAGCTGCCGAAATTACCGGTTGCACCACTGACCAGCAGGCGCTCTCCCGCTTTCAAATCCATAGATAACAATCCGCCATAGGCTATAAGCAGCGTATTGATGGCACACCACCGCCCCGCTTCTGCAGGCGATATGTCGCCAATGGGCACTGCGTTTTCAGTCGGAATGCGTATTTGTTCAGCAAGACTGCCATTCAGGTGATATTGCTGGATTTTTTGTCCTCCTTCACCACGGGCACTCCATCCCTGAAGGACAATTTCTGGCGACAGCGCGTTGTCACGGGAACGCACCGTCGGATCGCAAAATACCCAGTCTCCTGGTTTCAGCCAGGCTGAGTCAGGGCCGGTCTGGCGAACCTTTCCGATGGCACCACAGCCCGGGATGACCGGCACAGGTAAAAGATATTTTCTCTCCCCACTCAGTACTTCATTCGTGTAGGAGAGAACGGGCGCCGCAACCACATCGACAATGACTTCCCCGGTTCCCATCACCGGTGCAGGCACATTCTTAACGTCTAGCGGACGGCCAAAGGCAGTAAGCACAGCAGCTTTCATGGTCATATTCTCCTGAGGGCATAGAACAATATGAAACCATCATAGGGCGACCAAAAACGGCGTAAAATACACTAGTTTTATACAGGTATAATTTACTACCAGGTTCAAAAAATGGTTAAGAATACTGAGCTCAGTCAGTTTTTACGTTCACGACGTGCAAGGGTTAAGCCTGAGCGTCCCCCATCTGCCGGGCCAGAAAGACGGCCAAAGCCCGGGATAAGGCTGGATGAAGTTGCGTCGATGATGTGAATAAGTACGGAATCGTATACCAAAATCTAACAGGTACGCGTCAGCACGCTTTCCGAACGGATAGTTAACGCCCTGTGTAAAGCTCTGCAGCTGAACGAGGCAGAATTTCTGCACCTGAAAACACTGACAGGCCGGAAAAAAAGTGCAGATATCGAACAGGAAGTCCCGGCTAGCTTATCGCATCTGGTCAGGGCGCTGAATGAGCCTGCCTACGTCACCAATGACAGATGGGATGTATTGGTGTGGAATTCTGCAGCAGAACAGGTCATCACGGACTTCAGCCTGTTGGCCGCGAATGAGCGAAATATCATGGTTTTCATGTTCACTACAGAGGCAGCCAGATACCTTTTTGGCGACACCTGGCCTGCAGAGGCACAGAGAATGCTTGGCCTGTTTCATTCCAGTTATTCACGAAATGCAGACAATGAGACCTTCACTGCGCTGGTAGAACGCTTAAGCCGTGAATGCCCGGAGTTTGATACATGGTGGAGCGAGCATGTGATAACGGCACCGGTGTCCGGAGAGAAAAAACTCACAGGGAAAGACGGGATAACGCGGACATTCAGCTATTCAACGTTTACGTCAAATGACTCCCCTGCACTCAAGCTGGCAATTTATGTCCCGCTGGTATCTGCTGACGTCCGCATGTCAGCAGAGCAATCGATATAATCTCAGGCCGCTCTGCGCTGTGAGTTCAACGGGTCGATGCAACGCTATCTTCATCAGGGGGCGTTGCCATGAAACGAAAAACACGCATTAACTTTACGCCAGGCGTTCACGGAAGTAATTATGCATTTCTTCAGGCTGCTGCCGCTCCATTTCACCTGGAATCTGGTGTTAGATCCGGTCTATTGGGGGCTAAGGTCCGGAGTGATGAGATAAGGCGCCATTCATTAACGCCCGCGGTGAAACCGCTGCGTCAGGGCGCATTTTAAGCCGCTGTGGGACCACGAAAGCGCCCTGACGGGAAGTTTTCCTGCGATATGTGCGGGCTTGAATGGAAGCCTGAGCAGGATAAACGTGACAGAGATAAACAATGAAACCCCGTTTTTGCGGGGTTTTTTAATGGACCGAAATCTGGAAGTTAATCATGGCTAAGCTGCTCACCCTGACCGAGTGGGCGAGCGAAACCTATTCTCAGCCGCCTTCCCTGTCCGCTATGCGCCGCTGGGCACGCGAAGCGCGAATCTACCCATGCCCGGAGCTACACGGCAAAGAGTGCCGGCTTCATCCGGAAGCGATTTATCTCAATTCCCATAAACACGCCAGGAATCCAAACGTTCATTCGCATAGTGTTGTCGGGGTAATTTGCTGATGGAAAAAGTAAAATATGATCAAAAGGCCTGAAACTTATGATGCTAACCTCCACCGTAACCAGACCTGCCGCCGCGCCCGGAAAATCTGACGCAGGCGCGAACCCGCTGCGGTCTGGATGAGGCGGACAACCCGCCAGCTTTCCATGAGATCCGCAGTTAATCGGGAAGGTTATTTGACGCGCATTATGGTGAGGTGTTTACACAGCGGTTGCTGGGTCATAAGAATCTCTCGATGACGCAGAAGTATCCCGACTTCCGTGGCGATGAGTACGTACTGGTATGAGGCATATGTAATTACGGACAAATTTCGGACATTTTCGTACAGGCGAAAATCTGAACTTGCAAATC
>NZ_JASEWO010000103.1:0-16529 GCF_030024295.1 Pantoea sp. Pa-EAmG | reverse complement strand
GCAGGCACAGCTGCTGACTTACCCGGACAAACTGGGTTCAGACGCACCGTTCCAGCTGCTGGAAACCACTCCGGCCTTCGTTTATCAGGCGCAGAGCGGCTTAACCGGCCGTAACGGTCCGGATAACCCGAACAACGGCGCACGTCCGCTGTATACCGCTTCCCAGGATCACTTCGAGATGGCCGATGGCCAGACCGAGCTGCGCGTGCCGCTGAGCTGGACCGGTGAGAACGGCGTGGTTTACACCAAAACCTTCGTGTTCAAACGTGGCGAATTCGCGGTTAACGTCGACTACAACATCAATAACGCCTCGCAGCAGCCGCTGGAAGTGGCGATGTTTGGTCAGCTGAAGCAGACGATCGATCTGCCGAAGCATCGCGATACCGGCAGCAATAACTTTGCGCTGCACACTTTCCGTGGTGCCGCTTACTCGACCAGCGATGCGAAGTATGAAAAATACAAATTCGATACCATCGCCGATAACGAGAACCTGAACACCACCACCAGCAACGGCTGGGTGGCGATGCTGCAGCAGTACTTTGCGACCGCATGGGTGCCGCGCACTCAGGGTAACAATACGCTGTACACCAGCAATCTCGGCAATGGTGTGGCGGCAATCGGCTATAAGTCGGCGCCTGTGACCATCGCCGCCGGCGCGCAGCAGGATCTCGGTGCCACTCTGTGGGTCGGTCCGGAAATCCAGGACAAAATGGCCGCTATCGCGCCGCACCTCGATCTGACCGTGGATTACGGCTGGCTGTGGTTCATCTCTCAGCCGCTGTTTAAGCTGCTGAAATTCCTGCACAGCTTTATCGGTAACTGGGGCTTCTCCATTATCGTTATCACCTTCATCGTGCGTGGCATCATGTACCCGCTGACCAAAGCGCAGTACACCTCGATGGCCAAGATGCGTATGCTGCAGCCGAAGATTCAGGCCATGCGTGAGCGTCTGGGTGATGATAAGCAGAAGCAGAGCCAGGAGATGATGGCGCTGTATAAGGCGGAGAAAGTGAACCCGCTGGGCGGCTGTCTGCCACTGGTTATCCAGATGCCAATCTTCCTGGCGCTGTACTACATGCTGTCCGGTTCCGTTGAACTGCGTCATGCTCCGTTTGTACTGTGGATCCATGACCTGTCCGCGCAGGACCCGTACTATATTCTGCCGGTCATCATGGGTATCACCATGTTCTTCATTCAGAAGATGTCACCGACCACCGTGACCGATCCGATGCAGCAGAAGATCATGACTTACATGCCGGTTATCTTTACCGTGTTCTTCCTGTGGTTCCCGTCAGGTCTGGTGCTGTACTACATCGTCAGCAACCTGGTAACCATTCTCCAGCAGCAGCTGATTTATCGCGGGCTGGAAAAGCGTGGTTTACACAGCCGCGACAAGAAGAAAGCGTAACGCCCGGCAACGCTGAGCAGGACGCAACATCTCCAGGGGCGGCATTTATGCCGCCCTGTTTTTTTTTGGAAGAAGGTACTTATGAGCCACAGTGACACTATTGTTGCCCAGGCGACGCCTCCCGGCCGTGGTGGCGTCGGTATTCTGCGTATTTCCGGTGGCAAAGCCGCTGAAGTGGCGCAGGCCGTGCTGGGCAAGCTGCCGAAGCCGCGCTACGCCGACTATCTGCCCTTTAACGATGCTGATGGCAGCGTGCTGGATAAGGGCATCGCGCTGTGGTTCCCGGGTCCGAACTCCTTCACCGGTGAAGATGTGCTGGAACTGCAGGGCCACGGCGGTCCGGTGATTCTCGATCTGCTGCTGAAGCGCATTGTGGCGCTGCCGGGTGTGCGCATTGCGCAGCCGGGCGAGTTCTCGGAACGCGCCTTTCTGAATGACAAGCTCGACCTGGCGCAGGCAGAAGCGATTGCCGATCTGATTGATGCCAGCTCCGAGCAGGCCGCCCGCTCCGCCGTCAACTCGCTGCAGGGTGCCTTTTCACTGCGCGTTAATGCGTTAGTGGAAGCACTTACTCACTTGCGCATCTATGTGGAAGCAGCGATTGATTTTCCGGATGAGGAGATCGACTTCCTTTCCGACGGCAAAATCGAAGCGCAGCTGAATGCGGTGATCGGCGATCTCAACGGCGTGCGCGCCGAAGCGCGTCAGGGCAGCCTGCTGCGTGAAGGGATGAAAGTGGTGATTGCCGGTCGTCCCAACGCCGGGAAATCGAGCCTGCTCAACGCACTGGCCGGACGCGAAGCAGCGATCGTCACGGATATCGCTGGCACCACGCGTGACGTGCTGCGCGAGCACATCCACATCGACGGCATGCCGCTGCACATCATCGATACCGCCGGTTTGCGTGAAGCCAGCGACGAAGTGGAACGTATCGGCATTGAACGCGCCTGGCAGGAGATTGAGCAGGCGGATCGCGTCCTGTTCATGGTGGATGGCACCACCACTGACGCCACTGAAGCCGCCGCCATCTGGCCTGATTTCGTGGCGCGCTTACCGGCTGCGTTGCCGATTACCGTGGTACGTAATAAAGCGGACATGACCGGTGAAACGCTGGGCCTGACAGAAGTAAATGGCCACTCACTTATTCGCCTGTCGGCGCGCACCGGCGCTGGCGTCGATACGCTGCGTGAGCATCTGAAACAGAGCATGGGCTTCGCCGGCAATATGGAAGGCGGCTTCCTCGCGCGTCGCCGCCATCTGCAGGCGCTGGAGTTAGCAGCCACTCACTTACAGCAGGGCAAAGAGCAGCTGCTGGGAGCCTGGGCGGGCGAACTGCTGGCCGAAGAGCTGCGGCTGGCGCAGCAGGCGCTGAGCGAAATCACCGGCGAGTTTACCTCCGACGACCTGCTGGGCCGGATTTTCTCCAGCTTTTGTATTGGTAAGTAAAACAAACCTTTATATTAATGGCTGGCGGCGTCTCTACCGTTCGTCAGCTACTCCACGCTGTTCTTCCCGGTATTAACCCGCGTTAACCCCCAGTTCACTACCGCCAGTTGCGCGTGAAGCCGGGATTACCTGTGATAGCGGGTAAACCTTGATTCACACGCAATAGCGTGTAATGGTATCACGGTTGCCAGACTGGAGCGCCGCTATGAAAATCACCAGCGCCAAACAATTAAGTTCTTATCTCAAAGATAAAAGACTCACAGAGTCACTCTCGCAAGCGAAAGTCGCCAGCAAAATTGGGATTCGTCAGGATACCGTCTCGAGCTTTGAGCTACAGCCAGAAACCACCCGACTGGACACGCTGTTTCGTATTCTCGCTGCTCTGGATCTGGAAATGGAGATAAAACCCCGTGGTTTGCCATCGGCCAAACAGGACCCGGACGGCTGGAAGGAGGAGTGGTGATGACAGAACTGGATGTCTACATGAACGGCTATCGGACAGGCGTTTTCAGCAGGGCAGCAACCGGTGCACACACCTTCAGATATTATGAGAGCTGGCTGAATCAGCCGGGTAGCCGACCGATATCCCTCTCCATGCCTTTGCGCCACCAGCCTTACAAGGGCGCGGAGGTCTATAACTTTTTTGATAACCTGCTGCCTGATAACCCTGAAATTCGCGCACGTATTCTGTCTCGCTATCAGGCCAGCTCCACCCAGCCCTTTGACTTACTCGCAAAGGTCGGCAGCGACACCATTGGTGCGCTGCAATTGTTACCGCCTGACAGTAAACCGCACACTGTCCGAACGATCGATTACCGCAGGTTAAGCGATAGCGAACTGGAAAAAATCCTTTCAGGCTATCAGTCAGGCGCACCGCTTGGCATGCTGGAAGAGCTAACGGATTTTCGTATTTCACTGGCTGGCGCGCAGGAGAAAACGGCGCTGTTACGCATCGATCAACAGTGGTGCCTGCCGCAGGGCAATACGCCCACCACCCACATTTTAAAATTGCCGATTGGCAATATTCAGAGCCATTCACATCGCATCGATCTTTCAGATAGTGTGGAGAATGAGTGGCTTTGTACGCTGATTGCCAGAGAATTTGGCCTGAAAGTTCCCCCCTGCTTTATCGTAAACACCGGGAAAATTAAAGCACTGGCCGTGGAGCGGTTTGATCGGCGTTATGCGTCGGATGGACAGTGGATCATGCGGTTACCCCAGGAAGATTTTTGTCAGGTGCTGAATGTACCCGCGGCAGGAAAATATGAAAGCCACGGCGGCCCGGGCATCTCTGCGATTATGGATTATCTCCTGAACTCAGTTAATGCAGAACAGGATCGATATGATTTCATGAAAGCTCAGGTCCTGTTTTGGCTGCTGGCGGCCACAGATGGCCATGCCAAAAACTTTTCTATTTTTATCGAAGCGGAAGGACGTTTTCGCCTGACGCCGTTTTACGACATTCTTTCCATTTATCCCGTGATTGGCGGTGCGGGATTACACATTCGTGATGCAAAGCTGGCAATGGGACTGAACGGGAGCAAAGGCCGGAAAGCCGCCATCGAACACATTTTTCCCCGCCATTTTATGGAAACCGCAAAAACGACAAAATTTGCCCTGACGGCGATGGTACATATCCTCGATGAGTTCAGAGCCAGGACGCCAGAAGTGATCCAACGCGTGCAGGAGCAAATCCCTGCAGCCTTCCCGTTACGCGTGAGCCAGACCATCCTCAATGGCTTTAAGGCGCGGGCCGCGCGTCTGCAGCAGTAAACGTTCAACGGTTGTCATGCGTGTTTGTTATTTGGCGCGCCCTCGCCTTTGTCGTATAACGGTTGAGGGTCGCCGCGTAAACGCAGCGGCCACATCCATTATTCATGCTAAAAATCAGGCGCAGGTTGTTGCCTGAACAGGAGAGAAACATGAGTACACCGCTCGACAGCGTGGCGCTGAACGCGCTGTTTACTGAAGCCCGCACCCATAGCTACTGGCAGGATAAACCGATTTCGCAGGAGGTGCTGAAGCAGCTCTATGCGCTGACGGCGCTGGGGCCGACCTCAGCCAACTGCTCGCCGGGCCGCTTTGTGTTCGTGACGTCTCAGGAAGGTAAAGAGAAGCTGAAACCGGCGCTCTCCTCAGGCAATGTGGATAAGACCATGGCGGCACCGGTGACGGTGATTGTGGCGTGGGATCCGACCTTTTATGAAGCACTGCCAAAACTGTTCCCGCATGGCGATGCACGCAGCTGGTTTACCAGCAGCCCGGATTTGGCCAAAGAGACCGCGTTTCGCAACAGCAGCCTGCAGGCGGGCTATCTGATTCTGGCGGCCCGCTCGCTGGGACTCGATGCCGGCCCGATGTCCGGTTTTGATCCGGCTAAAGTTAACGCCGCGTTCTTCAGCGAAAATAACTGGCAGGTCAACTTACTGATCAACCTCGGCTATGGCGAAGCCAGCAAACTGCATCCGCGCCTGCCGCGTCTGAGCTTTGACGAAGCCAGCAAATTTGCCTGATACGTTAAGCAGCGCAGCCGCACGACGCGCTGCGCCATGACTTAGCCCAGCGAGTGAAAACCGCTGTTGAAGTAGACCATCGGCGCTGTCGCTTCGCCCGGCAGCGCAATACCAACGATACGCGCCAGCAGCACGCTGTGGGTGTTCCACTCCACCGTTTTTTCCAGCTGACAATCGAAGCTCACCAGCGCATCAGCCAGCACGGGCGCGCCCGTATTAAGGGTTTGCCATTCACCACTCTGGAAACGCTCAGCGCGGCGCGTCGGCGAGCTGAACTGCGCGCACAGGTCATCGTGCTGCTCGCGCAGAACGTTCACGGCAAAGTAGCCCGCCTGCAGAATGGCATCGTGGCTTGATGCGCTGCGGTTAACGCAGACCAGCAGGCTGGGCGGTTCCGCCGCCAGTGAACTGACCGAGGTGGCGATCAGCCCGAACTTTTCCCCGCTGGATGAGGTGGTCACCAGCGAGACACCGGCAGTGAGACGGCGCATGCCGTGACGAAATTCATCCAGCGAGATCGATTCCTGGCGAGCAAGAGAGGTAACAGACATAACAACTCCGACGTGCATGGTTTGCGATGCGCACGATTGGCAGATAGGTGAATAATTTAAGCACTTCATTGTGCAGCTCTTTCCTGTCCAAATCCTACACCACATCCGCCGCTTCGGCACCCCATCCGACACCAATGTGCAAAAGCCTCATATTAAATTGCAGCTCATGGCAATGAGATTCGCCTCGTCCTTATCTGAATTTACTGGCTATCCAGCGTAAGCCGGATGCAAACCCATGAGAAAATTCTTACAATAGCCCTGATGATTATCCGACCATTTTCACGGAGCGACAGATGGCTAGTCATTTTGTTCGTTGGGTGGTTAACCCGCCCCTCACCCCAGAGACCATGCGGGTTCCACAGGATGTGATGACCAGCGCCGGGCACCTGCCTGATAAGCGCCGCGGCCGCTTTCTTGCCGCACGCGCGCTGCTGGCCCAGCTGATGCTGCGCGTCTATGGTATTCGTGACCTGCCACCGCTGATCGCCAGTAGCAGCGGTCGTCCCTGCTTTGCCGATCCTAATCTGCCTGACTTCAGTATCTCCTATGCCGGTAACATGGTCGGCGTGCTGCTGGCGGAAGAAGGCGGGCGCGCTGGCCTGGATATGGAAATCGTTCGGGCGCATAGCCGTCAGGCGCAGGATGCGCTCACGCACGGGCTGTCATCGGGTGAAAAGGCGTGGATTAACGCCCAGCAGGATTTTATGGAAGCGGTGACGCAGATCTGGACGCTACGCCAGAGCATCCTCAAACTGACCGGCGAAGCCAACAGCGGTATTGATGCGCTGCGGCTGCATCCGGCGGCCGGCCGGCTGCGATCCAGCGTCTATCCCGATATTCAGGCGGTGTGTGATGCCGAGCCGACGCTGGTGTGGTCCTGCGCGCTGTCGCCCGGCACTGAGCGTTTACGGCTGTGGGAGATTGATGCGCAGCAGCAGTGGCAGTCGCTGCGCGATGTGGAGATGAGCAAACCCAACATCGGGCCGCGCACCCTGCGCCTCACCAGTCTGCCCGGCGAGCGTGTCGCCAGTCAGCCGGAAGTCAGGCATCCCGGATAACCAGGCCGCACCCGCGGCCTGTTGCGTTTAGTGCGCGTCGATAAAAGCGATTTTCAGCACAAACAGCAGCGCCACCACCACCACGCACGGGCTGATTTCACGCCAGCGTCCGGTACCGAGTTTCATCACGCAGTAGGAGATAAAACCGAGCGCAATACCTTCGGTGATCGAGAAGCTGAACGGCATCATCGCCGCCGTGACAAACGCCGGCACCGCTTCGGTGAGATCGTCCCAGCGCACGCGCGCCAGCGAAGCCGTCATCAGTACGCCGACATAAATCAGCGCGCCGGCCGCCGCATAGGCTGGCACCATGGCTGCCAGCGGCGACAGGAACATCACCAGCAGGAACAGGATACCGGTCACTACCGCCATCAGGCCGGTACGGCCACCAATCGCCACGCCGGATGAGCTTTCGATGTACGCCGTCACCGAAGAGGTGCCGATCAGCGAACCGGTGACGGAGCTGATGCTATCCACGTACAGCGCCTGTTTCATGCGCGGAAAAGTACCTTTCTCATCGGTCAGGCCCGCTTTATCGGTTACGCCAATCAGCGTACCGGATGAGTCAAACAGATTGACCAGCATGAAGGCGAAGATCACGCCAGCCATGCTCACGTTGAACGCGCCTTTGATATCGACCTGGCCGACCACAGAGGTGATGGCCGGCGGCGTGGCGAACAGCCCGGTAAACTTCACGTCGCCCAGCAGCAGACCGATCGCGGTGGTCACGACGATAGAGACCAGCACCGCCGCGTGGATGTTGCGCGACGCCAGAATCGCAATGATAAAGAAGCCGAGCGCGCCGAGCAGCACGTTGTGCGAGGCCAGGTTGCCGACGGTCACGATGGTGTCCGCGTTGGGCACAATAATGCCGGCGTTTTTCAGCCCCATCATGGCGATGAACAGACCAATACCGGCGGTGATGCCCACGCGCAGGCTGAGCGGAATATTGGCGATCATCCAGTAGCGTACGCGCAGCAGCGTCAGGATCAGCAGCCCCAGCGCGCCCCAGAAGATCGCGCCCATACCAACCTGCCACGAGTAGCCCATCGCACCCACCACCACAAAGGCAAAGAAGGCGTTGAGGCCCATGGCCGGTGCCAGCGCCACCGGCAGATTGGCGACCAGCCCCATCAGGATGCTGCCGAACGCAGCAATCACGCAGGTGGTAACAAACACCGCCTGGGTGTCCATGCCTGCGGCACCAAGAATCTGCGGGTTAACGAAGACGATGTACACCATCGTCAGGAAAGTAGTGAAACCGGCAATCACTTCGGTGCGCGCGGTGGTTCCGTGTTCCTGCAGCCTGAAAATACGCTGCAAAAGGCCCTGCTCGTTCATTTCGCTGTTCCGATGAAAAATTTATCGCCGCGTATCCTATAGACTTTAGCGCCGCAAAACACTGATTTTTCGCAACCGGTTGCCTGGGGTCGCTTTCTGCGCTGGGTGCGCTAGAGTGACAGCTTATTGTTTACTAAAAGGATGAGGCGCGATGTCAGTTGAATGTATCTTTTTTGATTGCGACGGCACGCTGGTCGACAGCGAAGTGATCTGCACGCAGTCCTACGTCAACACCTTTGCCCGTTACGGTATCGAACTCTCGCTGCAGCAGATGTTTGAGCAGTACAAAGGGGTGAAGCTTTACGACATCATCCGCGATGTGACGGCGCAGCATCAGGTGACGCTGCCGCTGGCTGAGGTGGAGAGTGCCTACCGCGCGGAAGTAGCGCGCCTGTTTGATCTTGATCTGCAGCCGATTACCGGCGCCAGAGCGCTGGTGGAGCGCGTGAAGGTGCCGATGTGCGTGGTGTCGAACGGTACGGTGAAGAAGATGGAGCATTCGCTGGGGCTGACCGGCATGCTGCCGTATCTGAGCGGACGCCTGTACAGTGGCTATGACATTAATCACTGGAAGCCGGATCCGGAGCTGATGTATCACGCGGCGGAACAGATGCAGGTGCCGATTGAAAAGTGCATTCTGGTGGATGATTCAGAGGCTGGCGCGCGGGCTGGCATCGCCGCTGGCATACCGGTGTTTTACTATTGTGCCGATGCACACAATCCGGTGATTGATCACCCGCTGGTGACGCGTTTTGACGATATGGCGCAGCTGCCAGCGCTGTGGCGTGCACGTGGCTGGGATTTGGTCAGGTAAGTGCGCGCAGCCCCCTCATCCCAGCCTTCTCCCGCCAGCGGGAGAAGGGGCCGATCGAGCGGGGTTGAACAAAAGTGCCCACCCACATACCGCACCAGACAGTTCCCTCTCCCGTTTGCCGAAGAAGGGGCCGATCGGGCGGGGCTGAACAAAAGTGCCCACCCACATACCGCACCAGACGGTTCCCTCTCCCGTTTGCGGGAGAGGGTTAGGGTGAGGGGAAAAAATCACCCAATCGCGCCCAGCGAATCCTCATTGCCCTGGCTTTTTGGCAGCAGGAATAGCGTGGCGACAATATCCAGCAGGTAAATCAGCGCCAGCAGCGTAATCGCAGCGGTGAACGAAATATGCGTGGCCAGCATGCCGATCACCAGCGGACCGAAACCGCCGACGCCGCGGCCGAGGTTGAACAGCACATTCTGCGCGGTGGCGCGCGCCTGCGGTGGGAAAGTGTCCGAGATTAGCGCGCCGTAACCACCAATCATGCCGTTAACAAACATCCCCATGATGGCACCGGTAAACAGCATCACCGTCGGGTCGCGCAGCTGGGCGTAAACCACCACCATCGCCACGGCACCAAACTGGTACAGCAGGAAAATCTTCCAGCGCGCAAAGCGGTCCGCCAGTACGCCGAACAGCCAGATGCCGAACGTCATGCCCACCACCGTAACGGCCGTCCACAGGCCGGATTTGGTCAGGCTGAAGCCGAAGCTGGAAGAGAGATAGCTTGGCATCCAGATCATCAGGCCGTAATAGCCAAAATTCTGCACTGAACAAAGAATCAGAATGCCGAGGCTGGCTTTGCTGGTGGCGCGATCGGCAAACAGCAGTTTAATGCGCGCGGAAAAGGAGAGCTGCGGGGTTTTTTCCACATGGCGGGTGAAGGCTTCCGGCTCGCCCATGCTGCGGCGAATCACAAACGACACCAGCGCCGGCAGCAGGCCAACCAGGAACATACCGCGCCAGCCAATCACGCTCAGCAGCGGCGGCGTGATAAAGGCCGCCAGCAATACGCCGAGCTGCCAGCCGATACCCACCCACGCCGAGGCGCGGTTACGCTTCTCCTTCGGCCAGGCTTCGGCAATCAGCGCCATGCCGATGCCAAACTCACCGCCCAGCCCCATGCCGGCCAGCGTACGATACGCCAGCAGATCCCAGTAGCCCTGCGCCACGGCGCACAGCCCGGTGAACAGCGAGAACATCAGGATCGTCACGGTCAGGATGCGGATGCGGCCGTAGCGATCGCTCAGATGACCAAACACAATGCCGCCGACCACCGCGCCGATCAGCGTCCAGGTCACCAGCGAACCGGCCTGCGACGCATCCAGCGCCAGCGACACGCTGATCGCCGGCAGCATAAAGCCCAGAATCAGCAGATCAAATCCATCCATGGCATAGCCGCTGACGGCAGCCACCATCGCTTTCGCCGGCGTAACGGCGGTTTTGTTGTTATTTGCAGAGGACATAAAACAGCACCTGGCAGAAAAATGTGCGCCAAGTATAAAGAGAGCGGCAGGTTGAGAACAGGCAGAAATCAAGCGCACTGCCTGTCAGCCTCAGCGCTAACAGGCAGTCATCACGTCAATCAGGAGGGTTTATTGCTGCCGTCGTCGCCCGACAGCAGTTCATCCAGCTTGTCACCGCCAACGTGACGGAAATCCTGACCTTTCACGAAATAGAAGATAATTTCGCAGATGTTCTGGCAGCGGTCACCGATGCGCTCGATGGCGCGCGCGCAGAACAGCGCGGTGAGCACGCTGGGAATGGTGCGCGGATCTTCCATCATGTAGGTCATCAGCTGGCGCACAATACCTTCGTACTCTTTATCCACCTTTTTGTCTTCGCGGTAGATCTTGATGGCTTCGTTGAGATCCATGCGCGCGAAGGCATCCAGCACATCGTGCAGCATTTGCACGGTGTGATGCCCGAGCGACTCGAGGCTCACCAGCAGCGGCAGATGCTGCTGACCGAACTTCTCCAGCGCGGTACGGCTGATCTTCTCCGCCACGTCGCCGATGCGTTCCAGCTCCGAAATGGTTTTGATGATCGCCATCACCAGACGCAGGTCGCTGGCGGTAGGCTGACGCTTGGCGATGATGCGCACACAGGCTTCATCGATCTCCACTTCCATCATGTTGACCTTCTGGTCACCATCGATCACCCGGCGCGCCAGTTCGCCATCCTGGTTATGCATCGCGGTGATGGCATCGGTAAGCTGCTGCTCCACCATGCCACCCATGATCATCACCTGAGTACGAATGTGCTCCAGCTCCGCGTTGAACTGACCGGAGATATGTTTGTTCAGATTTAAATTATCCATGTTTCTCTCCTGAATCAGCCGTAACGACCGGTGATGTAATCTTCTGTCTGCTTCTGCGCTGGCTTGGTAAACAGCGTGTCGGTGTCGCTGAACTCAATCAGCTCGCCCAGATACATAAACGCCGTGTGATCGGAACAGCGCGCCGCCTGTTGCATGTTGTGGGTCACGATGACCACGGTGTAATCCTGCTTCAGCTCGGTGATCAGCTCTTCGATGCGTCCGGTAGAGATCGGATCCAGCGCCGAACATGGCTCATCCAGCAGCAGCACTTCCGGGCGAATCGCGATGCCGCGCGCGATGCACAGGCGCTGCTGCTGACCGCCGGAGAGACTGTAACCGCTCTGGTGCAGCTTGTCTTTGGTTTCATTCCACAGCGCGGCTTTGCTCAGCGCCCACTGCACGCGCTCGTCCATATCGGCACGCGACAGCTTCTCAAACAGCCGCACGCCAAAGGCGATGTTGTCATAAATCGACATCGGAAACGGCGTCGGCTTCTGGAACACCATGCCGACGCGCGCGCGCAGCAGGGCGATATCCTGATGCGATGCCAGAATGTTGTCGCCATCCAGCAGAATTTCACCCTCAGCACGCTGCTCCGGATAGAGCGAGTACATTTTGTTGAAGGTGCGCAGCAGGGTGGATTTGCCGCAGCCCGACGGACCGATAAACGCCGTCACCTGGTTTTTGGCGATATCCAGATTAATGTTCTTCAGCGCGTGGAACTTACCGTAGTGGAAGTTCAGATTGCGCACCTGAATTTTACCGGCAGAAGGAGTTGCCATACTCATTGCTCATCTCTCATGTGCAGCGCCGCCGAAGCCGCGCCGGAAAATTAGTGTTTGCCTTTGGCGAAAATCACGCGCGCCACGATGTTCAGCAGCAGCACGCACAGCGTAATAATCAGCACACCGGCCCACGCCAGGCTCTGCCATTCGGCAAACGGGCTCATGGCGAATTTGAAGATGGTCACCGGCAGGTTGGCCAGCGGCTGCATCATGTCGGTGCTCCAGAACTGGTTCGACAGCGCGGTGAACAGCAGCGGTGCGGTTTCACCGGCAATGCGCGCAATCGCCAGCAGCACACCGGTAATGATGCCGGAGACCGAGGCTTTCAGCGTAATAGCCGAGATCATCCTCCACTTCGGCGTGCCCAGCGCATATGCCGCTTCACGCATGCTGTCCGGCACCAGCCGCAGCATATTTTCGGTGGTACGAATCACAATAGGCACCTGCAGCAGCGCCAGCGCTATCACACCGGCCCAGCCGGAGAAGTGCTGCATCTGCGCCACCACGATGGTGTACACGAACAGGCCGACCACAATTGACGGTGCGGACAGCAGGATGTCGTTAATGAAGCGAATCACTTCCGCCAGCCAGTGCTTGCGGCCATATTCTGCCAGGTAGATACCCGCCAGAATGCCCAGCGGCGTGCCAAAGAAGGTGGACCAGAAGATCAGCAGGCCGCTGCCCGCCAGGGCGTTCGCCAGACCACCGCCCGCGGTGTTGGGCGGCGGCGTGGATTCGGTAAACAGCGTCCAGCTCAGGCCATCGATCCCTTTCGTGACGGTGGTGAACAGAATCCAGATCAGCCAGAACAGGCCGAACGCCATGGTCAGCAGCGAAAGCGTCAGGGCAATTTTGTTTTTGGTGCTGCGCCACGCCTGCATTTTACGGCGTGAGGCTTCCAGCTCGGCGCGCGCCTGCATTTCAATTGCTGTCATGAACGGGCTCCTTCACTCTTCGCCAGACGCAGGATCATCAGTTTGGAGATCGCCAGAACGATAAAGGTAATCACGAACAGAATCAGGCCAAGCTCCATCAACGCCGCCACGTGCACGCCGGATTCGGCTTCGGCGAACTCGTTCGCCAGCGCCGAGGTGATACTGTTGCCGGGCATAAACAGCGATGCGCTGTCCAGCTGGTAGGTATTACCGATGATAAAGGTGACCGCCATGGTTTCGCCCAGCGCGCGGCCGAGACCCAGCATCACGCCGCCGATCACGCCGTTTTTGGTAAACGGCAGCACGATGCGCCAGATCACTTCCCAGGTGGTACAGCCGATGCCGTAGGCCGACTCTTTCATCATCACCGGCGTCTGTTCGAACACATCGCGCATCACCGAGGCGATGTAAGGGATGATCATAATGGCGAGGATCACGCCCGCCGCCAGAATGCCGATGCCGAAGGCCGGACCGGAGAACAGCGCGCCGACGATCGGGATATTTGCCAGCACCTCGCCAACCGGCGTCTGGAAATACTCCGCGAACAGCGGAGCAAAGATAAACAGGCCCCACATGCCGTACACGATGCTGGGAATGGCCGCCAGCAGCTCAATCGCGGTACCCAGCGGACGGCGCAGCCAGTTTGGCGCCAGTTCGGTCAGAAACAGGGCGATACCGAAACTCACCGGCACCGCGATGATTAAGGCAATCAGTGAGGTTACGAGGGTGCCGTAAATCGGCACCAGCGCACCAAATTCTTCGTTTGGCGCATCCCAGGTTTTGCTCCACAGAAAGGAGAAGCCAAATTTCTGGATGCTCGGCCAGGAGGAGAAAATCAGGGAGACGATAATGCCACCCAGCAGCAGTAACACAATCAGCGCGGAGAGCTTCACCAGCGCGCCGAATATCATGTCGCCTTGCTTGCCCGGTGCTTTAAACGTCGGCTTAGTGGCAGCCATAGAATTCTCGATCTCAGAGGGTAATCAGGGCGGCAACGAGGCCGCCCATCAGGCTGGCCAGCGCGGGCGCTGGCCGGGTCATACATTTACTGGTACAGCGCTTTACCGGAACTGTCTTTGATGTTGGCTTTCCAGGCAGCACGAATCTGATTCGCTACGCTCTCTGGCAGCGCTGCGTAATCCAGCGCCGTAGCCGTTTTGCTGCCGCCTTTGTACGCCCAGTCAAAGAACTTCAGCACTTCACTGCCCTTCTCCGCATTCGCCTGCTCTTTGTAGATCAGGATGAAGGTGGTTGAGGTGATCGGCCATGCGTCGTTGCCTTTCTGGAAGGTCAGATCCTGGGCGAAGGATTTGCTCCAGTCAGCGCCTTTGGCGGCGTT
The DNA here is from genome assembly GCF_030024295.1 of Pantoea sp. Pa-EAmG. NCBI lineage: Bacteria > Pseudomonadati > Pseudomonadota > Gammaproteobacteria > Enterobacterales > Erwiniaceae > Pantoea > Pantoea sp. Pa-EAmG. The sequence continues at coordinate 2,019 of NZ_JASEWO010000103.1, read as the reverse complement.
AGCAAAGCTGGCTTCGCTCGGTGCCACCGGCTTGCCATCAGCATCAACCAGTTTGGTGTACGTCAGGTTGTTCTGTTTGGCGTAGGCGTACTCTACGTAGCCAATCGAGCCTGGCAGACGCTGTACAAACGCGGCCACGCCGTCGTTACCTTTACCGCCCAGACCGGTTGGCCAGTTGACGGTGTTGCCTTTACCGATTTTGCTGTTCCAGGTCTCGTTCACTTTAGACAGGTAGCTGGTGAAGACGAAAGAGGTGCCGGAACCATCTGCGCGGCGCACCACGTTGATGTTGGTGTCTGGCAGCTTCACGCCCGGGTTCAGTTTGGTGATCGCCGGATCGTTCCACTTTTTGATGGTGCCGAGATAGATGTCGCCGACCGTTTTACCGTCGAGCGTCAGCTCACCAGATTTAACGCCGGGAATGTTCACCGCCAGCACCACGCCACCGATCACCGTCGGGAACTGGAACAGGCCATTTTTCTGCAGATCTTCTTCTTTCATCGGCGCATCGGACGCACCGAAATCCACGGTTTTGGCAATGATTTGCTTCACGCCACCCGAGGAACCAATACCCTGATAGTTGATTTTGCTACCGGTGGCTTGCTGATACTCTGCTGCCCACTTGGCATAAACCGGTGCCGGGAACGTCCCGCCTGCGCCTGTCAGGTCGGTGGCTGCAAAAGCAGAAACCGCGCTTACTGCGAAGGTGGCGGCGAGAATTCGGGCTACGGTGCTACGCATCAGTGTCATGTTCCCTCCAGGGGATTAAAAATCAGGCTTGACGCCGTTTTAGTAAGAGTCATTGATTGCTGCTGGAGGCAAAATAGGACAGTTTGATGACAGTGAAATGTACGAATTGTGACAGTTATATGACAACCGGGTCGGCTGGCAAATCAGAGATAATTAATGAAAACCACCGTGCTGCCGGTAAAGTTACCGGGACTGGGGGTTGTTGAGGAGAGCGTCGAAATCAGCGTGAACGGCGTCGTCACGTTAGCCCGCACTAATTGCGGTTTATTCAGGCTCCCGTCAGCCAGTGATAACAGCGTACTGATGTTGTTGCTGAGTTTGAGGATATTGATCCCACCGGCAAGCGCAAAACTGATATTCACATCACGGTTGCAGAAAAGCGAGAAGTTAACGCTGGCTTTGGCGCCATTAACGGCGGCCGGGGCCAGCGTACCATGATTAATATTCAGCGCGGCTCCGCTTACCGAACAGGATACCGGCACCACCGGAATGTTGACGCAAGGTGCCCAGGGCGCAACCATTCCGGAATAGTCAGTTACGGTCGCGGAGGCTGTCACAAAGCTGCCGCAGTATGAACTGTAATAACGGGTATCTGAGTTACGCAGAAACTTGCCACCCCGACCATTAAAACGGATAAAACGTTCAGCCACCGAGGCCAGGCTCTCGCCCTGATCGACGTAAATTTGCGGCCCGCCCGCAGCGCTGAATACGGTGCCATGCCCGATAAACCAGGCGCTGACACCGATGCCTGCTGCGCAGGTTCTCTCTGAAGAGTTACAGCGGGCATAGCCGGATATCATACCGACATCCACCACTGACCAGGTAATTTCAACCTGGCTTGCGTTGACCCAGCGAATGCCATCCACGCGCGGGGCTTCCATCGCCTGCGCTGAAAAGAACAGCAGCAGGCCAGCGAAAAAAGCCAGATAGCGGAAAACAAGCCCTGTTAGCATTGGTCTAATCCTGTGGTTGCGTCAACGCCGATCATCTACTGGTACTCAACCACCAGCGCAGCAAAAGCAGAAAAGTCACCGCTGGTTAACACCGCGGCGTTTTTTTTCACCGGTACCACCTGAATGACGGGCAGCGCAGGAAAGGTAAACGGCAGCCAGTTATTCAGTGCCAGGGCATTTTCGCCATTTTTACCGCTTAATATCTGAATCGCCAAATCACGCTGGCTGGTCGCCAGCAAAGCAGAATTAAATGCGCTTCCGGTGCCACTGATTTGTACACGCATACTCTTATCGGGATTATTGCTACAGGTTAACG
>NZ_JASEWO010000102.1:0-16575 GCF_030024295.1 Pantoea sp. Pa-EAmG | reverse complement strand
TGATGCGACTGCGTCGTTGTCGCTCAATTGACACCCTTGAACGGGTGATTGAAAAGAACAAGTATGAATTACCCGATGATGAGTTAGCGGTATTCTACTCCGCAGCCGATCACCGTCTGGCCGAGCTGACCATGAACAAGCTCTATGACAAAGTGCCCGGATCTGTCTGGAAGTACGTCCGCTAAGTTTTCTCCCCGCAGGTCGTTTCGTTACTCACCTTTATTTCCACGGATGACAGGCAGGCAAAGGAGTGCCGACAGGGTGCTGTGCCGCATTGCGCGCAGGGATTTTGCATGGGCAGAAATGGTGGAGGCCCTGCCAGCTACATCCCGGCACACGCGTCGCCTGCTGCGGCTGCTTCCTTCCGGACCTGACCGAGTTCACAAGTTAGCGTTGCGGGAGAACCAACAGGGCCCCCATTGACGAGCTCTCATGTTGAGAGCGCTGGCATTATCGGGGAAGCCCCTGGCAATTGCAAGCGCAGGCCGGGCAACCGTTGGTTTCTTGAACAGGCCGGCGGCAAAACCCTGCTGATAGCCGCAATCGCATGCTAAAGTGGCGCTTTTCCCGCAGACGAGGTGCGTCAGTGAGTGAACAGAGCAATTTTTCCGAGCGCGTCTGGCAAATTGTTGCCGCTATTCCTGCCGGTAAAGTGACAACCTACGGCGATGTCGCGCTGCTGGCCGGTTCACCGCGCGCGGCACGTCAGGTGGGCGGCGTGCTGCGACGCCTGCCGCCAGGCAGTAAACTGCCGTGGTTCCGCGTGATTAATCGTCATGGTCGTATTTCGCTGCAGGGCGATGATCTTTTTCGTCAGCGTGATGCGCTGGAAGCCGAAGGTATTGAAGTGAGTGATGCAGGAGAAATTGAACTGGCGAAGTATCGCTGGGAGTATTAATGCTGACAGGCCGCACTCCCTTTAAAGCGCGGGAATGACACTGCAGAAAGTAAAGCGTCACACGCCAGGGATGGCGTGTGCCGAGCGATCAGGGACGAGACAGCGCCTTTACTTTCTGCAGTGCCATTCTGGCGCAGCTTCCGTAACGCGCTGTCTCCCGTTTCAACTTACAGACTGGTTGGTGCCGGCACGGAGGCTGACGGCGTAACCTGGGTTGGCGACGTCGAAGGCACGGTGGTAGCAGCGCCCGGCTGGGTTGGCATCGCCATATTGGTCACCGGTACCAGCAGCAGTTCCGCTTTCGTTCCACCCTGATTAATCACCGGTTTCACCGTATCGGTAATAAACGCCAGCTTGCCGTCGATGGTGATCGCTGCGCTCAGCAAAATGCGTGCATTCGGCTGGATATCGGCCGGGTTAAAGGGCAGCACAAACTGGAACGGTGCCTGTTTGCCCTCGGTGCGAACCACACGCTGTGACAGCACTTTGGACGGCGCGTCCGCCAGTGACGCATCGGCCAGCGTCACGGTCAGCACCGCATCCGGCGGCAGCGCAATACGCTGGCGAATATAGACGGAACCGCTTACGTTCGGCTGGGCAATCGCCGACGGCTGCCCGGCCACGCTGGCGCCTAAAGTTGGCGTCGGCACGGGTTTACTGTGATCGGCACAGCCTGTGATTGCCACCGCCAGTGTCATACCGCTAATTACATGCCAGAGTTTCATCGATGTCGTCTCCTTATGAACACTATGATTGTCGGCGGTAAATTTATTGGCTGGGTTTTCCACCGCCGATTGCTGTTAATTCTGGCACAAAAATCCCCTTTGCGCCTGAAGCCCCGCCATCCTGCTGAAAACCGGGTAAAAGCGTTGCGCAAACTGGTCGGATCTTTCACACTGACGCCATTGGCATCACTGAGGAATCCGTTATGAGCCAGGCACTGCACAACCTGCTTAATTTATTGAATCTGGAAAAACTGGAAGAGGGTCTGTTTCGCGGCCAGAGTGAAGATCTCGGCCTGCGCCAGGTGTTTGGCGGCCAGGTGGTGGGACAGGCGCTGTATGCGGCAAAACAAACCGTGCCGGAAGCCCGTATCATTCACTCCTTCCACAGCTACTTTCTGCGCCCGGGCGACAGCCAGAAAGCCATTATTTACGATGTGGAAACCCTGCGCGACGGCAAAAGCTTCAGCGCCCGCCGCGTCAGCGCCGTACAAAACGGTCAGCCGATCTTCTACATGACCGCCTCCTTTCAGGCACCGGAAAATGGCTTCGAGCATCAGAACAGCATGCCGCAGGTGCCGGGACCCGATAACCTGCCCTCCGAGCAGGATCTCGCCCACCGACTGGCTGCGCACCTGCCGCTCAAGCTGAAAGAAAAATTCCTCGCCGAGCGCCCGCTGGATATCCGTCCGGTGCAGATCCACAATCCGCTGAAAGGCCACGTTGATGAGCCGCTGCGCCAGGTCTGGGTGCGTGCCAATGGCCAGCTGCCGGACGATCGCCGCATTCATCAATATCTGCTGGGCTACGCTTCCGATCTCAACTTTCTGCCAGTCGCGCTGCAGCCGCATGGCAAAGGCTTCCTTGAGCCGGATATGCAGGTGGCGACGATTGACCACTCCATGTGGTTCCACCGTCCATTCGATCTCTCGGAGTGGCTCCTGTACAGCGTGGTAAGCACTTCAGCGTCCGGCGCGCGCGGCTTCGTGCGCGGTGAGTTCTTCAGCCAGGACGGCACGCTGGTGGCGACGACGGTGCAGGAAGGGGTGATGCGTCAGCGCGAAGCATAAAAAAAGGGGCGATTATCTCGCCCCTTCCTCATCATTATAGTTATAGCGCACTGCTCTTCTGCCAGCCGGCACTTACTGGTTGTAAGCGTTCTCGCCGTGGCTGTTCACATCCAGACCTTCACGTTCCTGATCTTCTGGAACACGCAGGCCAACGATCATATCCGCCAGTTTGAAGCCGATGAAGGCGACAACACCTGACCAGACAATGGTCACGCCGCAGCTGAACAGCTGAACCCAAACCTGATGGCCCATGGTCACGCCTTCTGCGTAGCCCACGCCGCCCAGTGACGAGGAGGCAAACACGCCGGTCAGGACACAACCGAGGATACCGCACACGCCGTGCACACCGAACACGTCGCACGGGTCATCCACGCGCAGCCATTTCTTCAGCGTGGTCACACCCCAGATACCTGCCAGGCCACCGGCCAGACCGATAATCAGTGCGCCGCCGACGCCGACATAACCACAGGCTGGCGTGATGGCAACCAGACCGGCGATGAAGCCAGAAGACGCACCCAGCAGTGAAGGCTTACCGCGCAGCGCCCACTCACCGAACACCCACGACAGCACGGCACCCGCAGTGGCCACCACGGTATTCAGGAAGGCCAGCGCCGCGATTTCGTTAGCGGAAGACGCAGAGCCGGCGTTGAAGCCGAACCAGCCAACGTACAGAATCGCGGTACCGGTAAACACCATCGGCAGGTTATGCGGTTTGAACGCTTCTTTACCGAAGCCAGCACGCTTGCCTACCAGGTAAGCACCAACCAGACCGGCAACGGCGGCGTTGATGTGCACCACGGTACCGCCAGCGAAGTCCAGCGCGCCATCCTGTGCCAGGAAGCCGCCAGCCCACACCATATGTGCGATAGGCAGATAGGCCAGCGTCAGCCACACCAGCACGAAAATCAGTACCGCCGAGAAGCGAATACGCTCAGCCAGCGAACCAACAATCAGCCCCACGGTGATACAGGCGAAGGAAGCCTGGAACGCCACGTGAATGTACTGATAGAAGCTGCCCATCACCGCTTTCAGCTCGATATTTTTCAGCATTGCCCACTGGAAGTTACCGAAGAAGGCATTGCCTTCGCTGAACGCCAGCGAGTAGCCGTAGACGATCCACAGTACGCACACTAACGCGAACGTCACCGCGACCTGCGTCAGCATCGACAGCACGTTTTTGCCGCGAATCAGGCCGCCGTAAAACAGGGCAATGCCGGGAATTGTCATGAACAGTACCAGCGCGGTACAAATCATCATAAACGCGTTATCGGCTTTATCCGCTACGGCAGGCGCAGCTGCCATCGCAAGAGACGGTAACAGCGCCAGGCTGGTGAGGCCCAACTTAGTCATTACTTTATTCATTTCTTTCCATCCCATCACAATTCAGAGCCCCAGTTACAGTGCTGCTTCGTCGGTCTCGCCGGTACGAATACGAATAACGCGCTGCAGTTCTGCGACGAAGATTTTGCCGTCGCCAATTTTGCCGGTGTAAGCGGCTTTGCTGATGACATCCACCACTTCATCGAGTTGATCGTCCGCAATCGCGATATCAATTTTTACTTTTGGCAGGAAGTTCACGCTGTACTCGGCACCGCGATAAAGCTCTGCGTGACCTTTCTGGCGACCAAAACCCTTCACTTCGGTAACAGTCAATCCCTGAATGCCAATGGAGGATAAGGCTTCACGCACGTCCTCCAGCTTAAATGGTTTGATTACCACGGTAACCAGCTTCATACGTTCCCCTCCGGATATAAAAATAGGTGAGTCTTCGCGGACACGCAGAGAGTTAAGCAAAGGCTGTGCCACAAATGGCAAAAGTGGTCGCTAAGGCTGCCGGGCGCAGAGTATCGCGCTCCGGTATGGCGTAACGGGCAAGGTTTTCATTCGGAAAAACAGAAAGGTGGGACTTTACTGCACTCCTTTGGTGCTTGCGGCCTCAAAGGAGTGCATCAATACAGAACATTCCGATAAATCTGCGCAAAAAAGGTGCAAATCACCCCTCTGCCGTTGCGGGTATGCCCGCCGCGAGTTCATCGCCGGCCTGCTGCAGCTGGTACATCTGCCAGTAACGGCCCTGCTGCGCCAGCAGTTCGGTGTGTGTGCCGCGTTCGACCACCTGACCACGGTGCAGCACCAGAATCTGATCCGCTTCGGTGATGGTGGAAAGACGGTGAGCAATCACCACCAGCGTGCTGTGCTGACGCAGCGTGCGCAGCGCCTGCTGAATCGCCTGCTCGGTGCCTGAGTCGATATTGGCAGTGGCCTCATCGAGGATCAGAATCTGCGGCAGCGACACCAGCACGCGCGCCAGCGCCAGCAGCTGTTTCTGCCCGACCGACAGCGTGTTCCCCTGCTCACCGAGCCGGGTATGAATGCCGTCGCGCATCGCGCGGGCCAGCGATGCCAGCTGCACCTTCTCCAGCGCGCGCCACACGTCCTCTTCGCTGATATCGCGTCCAAGGCGCACGTTGGCCAATAGCGTATCGGCCAGTACCACCGGATCCTGTTGCACCATCGCCACGCTGCCGCGCAGCGCATCGTGCGTCAGCTGGCGCAGCGGGCGGCCATCCAGCTCAATGCTGCCACGCGTCACCGGATAGTAGCCCATCAGCAGATTGGCTAAGGTGCTTTTGCCGCTGCCGGTGTGGCCGACCAGTGCCACGAAGCCGCGCGCCGGCACTTCGAGGTTGATATGGCTGAGCACGTCGCGGTTGTCGCGGTAGGCAAAGCTGACATCGCGCAGGGTGATACGCCCGGAAGCCAGCGGCTGAGCGTCACTGCCGTAGCCCTGCTGCGCCGCATCCATCAGTTCAAAAATACGCTCGCCCGACACCACCGCCTGCTGCAGCATTGACTGCTGCGTGGTGAGTTCGATCAGTGGCTCGTTAAGGCGGCCAAGATACGTGATAAAGGCGTAGAGCACGCCAACCTCAAACACGCCTGGCGTGGCGAAGCTGAACAGCATCAGCAGACCGCACAAAATCAGTGCAGAAAACAGGCTGAGCAGCGGACGCAGCAGAAAGCCGTCCAGCCGCAGCGTCTCCATCCGCGCCAGATAGTGTGAACGGCTGGCTTCGCCCATGCGCTCGCCGAAGCGCGCCTGCTGGCGAAACTGCTGGATCACACTCATGCCGTTAATCACTTCGTTGAAGCCATTATTGATCTCGGCCAGGTAGCTACGTACGCGGCGCGCAATCGGCGTGCTGTAGCGCTGATAGATCAGCATCACCGTTAACACCAGAGGGAAAATCACCAGCGCCACCAGCGCCATACGCCAGTCGAGTGCAAACATCGCCACCAGCATCGCGCCAATCAGCGCAGCGCTGCGCAGCACAGTGGCCACCACCGTGACGTAAAGATCTTTGATCACTTCGGTGTCGTTGGTGACGCGCGAAATAATCTGCCCTACCGGCTGGGTATCGAAGGCACTGAGCGGCTGGCGCAGCGCCGCATTCATCACGTCGACACGCAGCTGCTGCACAACGCCAATCGCCGCGCGGTTAAACAGCAGCGCCTGGAAATAGTGCAGACCCGCTGCCAGCAGCTGTAGCAGCACAAAGCCCACCAGCAGCCCGGCCACGATGCCCCACGGCATCTGGTGTTTAGCCACCAGGTTATCGATAAAATAGCTCACCAGCACCGGGCCGGTGACTTCGGCAGCGGCAGCGATCCACAGCATGCCGACGGCCAGCCACAGCGATTTGCGCCACGGTTTACCGTAAGCCAGCAGGCGTTTCAGCGTTGGCCATAAGCGTTGCGATTTAGCCATGGTCGGCTCCCTGTTCTGACTCGTCCTCATCCAGCGCGGCTTCCAGCTGCTGATAGCGATACATATCGCGATACCAGCCCGGCTGCGCCGCCAGCGTATCGTGATCGCCACGCTGTGCCACTGCGCCCTGCTGCAATACCAGAATCTCGCTGGCTTCGGTCAGCGCCGACAGCCGATGCGCGCTGATGATCAGCGTGCGCCCTTTTCCCCACTGGCGCAGGTTATGCAGGATTTCATGTTCGGTACGGCCATCAACCGCCGACAACGCATCGTCGAGGATCAGAATCTCCGCGTTGAGCAACAGCGCACGCGCAATGGCGATGCGCTGTTTCTGCCCGCCAGAGAGCATGACGCCGCGCTCGCCTACTTCGGTAGCGTAACCCTGCGGCAGACGCAGAATGTCATCGTGCACGCAGGCCATCTGCGCCACGCGCTCGATCTCTTCCTGCGTTGCCTCCGGGCGACCCAGCGCCAGGTTATTCGCAACGGTATCGGAAAACAGGAACGGCGTCTGGCTGACCACCGCCAGCCGGCTGCGCCAGCTGTCCAGCCGCAGCTGCGGTAGCGGAATGGCGTGATAGCAAATCTCGCCCTGATCGATATCAAAATGGCGCTGAATCAGGCTCAGCAGCGTGCTTTTGCCGCAGCCGGTAGGCCCGCACAGCCCAAGCATCTGCCCCGGTTGTAGCTGGAAATGCACGTTGCTCAGCACCGGCGCGCTGCTCGCCGGATAGTGGAAGGCGCGGATCGCCACCTGCAGCACGCCCGCATCCGCCGGCAGTGGCTGCTGACCATCCTCAACCGCAGGCGCTTCCGCCAGCAGCGCGCGAATGCGGCTCCACGCCGCGCTGCCGCGCTCAACGATGTTAATCATCCACGCCAGCGCCAGCATCGGCCAAATCATCAGCCCTAAGTACATGACGAAGCTGGTGAGCTGCCCGAGCGTCAGTGAACCGTGCCACACCATCCAGCCGCCACCGCCAATCGCCAGCAAATTCGAAAAGCCCACGGCGATATAAATGATGGGATCGAAGCGCGCATCGACGCGCGCCACGTGCAGATTTTTGCGGCCGGTGTCGCTGGCGATATCGGCAAACTGGCTCGACTGATGATCTTCCAGGCCAAAGGCTTTGATCATGCGGATGCTGGTCAGGCTCTCCTGCGTTTGATCGTTCAGGCTGGAGAACGCCGCCTGCGCCACTTTGAAGCGCTGATGCAGGCGCGCGCCGTCTTTCTGGATCACCAGCGCCATAATCGGCATGGGAATCAGCGCCAGCAGCGTCAGCTCCCAGCTGATCTGCACGCTCATTACCGCCAGCACGACCAGCCCCATCACCAGCGAATCCACCAGCGTCAGCACCCCCTCACCCGCGGCAAACACCACGCGATCGACATCGTTGGTCGCGCGCGCGATCAGATCGCCGGTACGGTGGCGCAGGTAAAACGCCGGATGCTGGCGGCTAAGCTGGCGGTAAAAGTCTTCGCGCAGCTCTACCGCCAGCTGGTAAGAGGCGCCGAACAGCAGCACACGCCAGACGTAGCGCAGCAAATAGACAATCACTGCGGTCACCAGCATCACGCCGATCCACAGAAAAATTTCGCCGCGCGTCAGGCTGTGCTGGGTCACGCCGTCGACAATCACGCCGACCAGATGCGGAGGCAGCAGCTGCAGCAGCGCAATGATAATCAGCAAGCTGATGGCGCCCAGATAGCGCCGCCACTCGCGCAAAAAATACCAACTTAACTGGCTGAATAATCGCACAAAACAATCTCTTGTGATGCCCGTTCAGGGCGCTACCGGCAAGGCGGTGGTGTATTTAATCTCTTCCATAGCGAAGCTGGAGGTGACGTCAATCAGCCCCGGCACGCCGTTAACCAGACGCTTGTAAAACGCGTCGTAGCTCTTCATATCGGCCACCTGAATGCGCAGCAGGTAGTCGTACTCGCCCGCCATGCGGTAAAAGGCCATCACTTCCGGCATCTGCTGTACCACCGCGACAAACTGCTGAAACCAGTCGCTGCTGTGCTGCTGGGTTTTGATCAGCATAAAGGCGGTGAGCGACAGGCCGAGCTTTTCCCCATCCAGCAACGCGACGCGCGCCCGAATAATGCCATCATCTTCCAGCTTTTTCAGGCGTTTCCAGCACGGCGTGGTGGTGAGATTCACCGCATCGGCCAGCGCCTGCAGTGACAGCGTGCAGTCTTTTTGCAGCAGCGCCAGCAGTGTGCGGTCAGTTTTATCTAGCATTCGCCACCTCAGGAGAAAAATTTTCTCTTATTTGCCAATTATAACCAACTTTTAGCAACCTCTTTTTCCTGCCAGTGCCTTACACTGAGCGCAATCTCGCTGCCGGAATCGCACCATGCAAACGCCCTGGGTTCGCCACGCTATCAATGAAATTAACGCCGACTTTCAGCGCTCCGCTGATACGCACCTGATCCGTTTTACGCTGGACGATTTCCCCGGCATTCGCTTTTATCTTAAGGATGAAAGCACCCATCCAAGCGGCAGCCTGAAACATCGCCTGGCGCGTTCGCTGTTTCTCTATGGTCTGGCCAATGGCTGGATTGGAGAAAACACGCCGATCATCGAAGCCTCCTCCGGCAGCACCGCGGTGTCGGAAGCCTATTTTGCCCGTCTGCTCGGCCTGCCGTTTATCGCCGTGATGCCAGCCAGCACTGCGCGGCGCAAAATCGAGCTGATCCGCTTTTACGGCGGGGAGTGCCACTTCGTCGCCGATCCGTGCCAGCTGTACAGCGAATCCGAGCGCCTGGCACGTGAACTCAACGGCCATTTTATGGATCAGTTTACCTACGCCGAACGCGCCACCGACTGGCGCGGCAACAACAATATTGCCGAAAGCATTTTCCGCCAGATGGCGCATGAACCTTTCCCGGTGCCGCACACCCTGATCATGAGTGCCGGCACCGGCGGCACCTCGGCTACGCTGGGGCGCTACATTCGCTATCAGGGCCACGACACGCGCCTGCTGGTGGTCGATCCGCAACACTCGGTGTTTTTCGATTACTGGCACAGCCGCGATCGCACACTGCGCAGCGAGCGTGGCAGCCTGATTGAGGGGATTGGTCGCCCGCGCGTTGAGCCGTCGTTTTTACCGGATGTGATTGACGAAATGATGAAAGTGCCCGATGGCGCCACCGTGGCGGCCATGCTAAGGCTGGAGCAGATTCTCGGCCGGCGTCCGGGCGCCTCTACCGGCACCAATTTCTGGGGCATGCTGCAGGTGGCAAAACGGCTGCGCGCGCAGGGGCAATCCGCCGCGCTGGTCACGCTGCTGTGCGACAGCGGCGAGCGCTATCCGGATACCTATTACAATCCGCAGTGGGTCGCTGAGCAGATCGGCGATATTCAGGCGTGGCAGCGCGAGCTGCAATAAAAAACCGGACATCCTGTCCGGTTCACTGTAAGCCTCAGCATTCGGGGGAATAATCGAGGTGTGGTGTGGTCATCCAGTGATTTAAGTAATGAGACACCGCCTGTGTCTCGCAATGGCCAATAATCGGTAAATGCGGCAGCGAGGTTTTCAGCTGATGCATGGCATTGCCCATGATAAAACCGCGCCCGACGCGCTCCAGCATTTCGCGGTCGTTCATCGCATCGCCAAATGCCATGCAATCCGCCAGCGGCAGCGACAGATGCTGGCACAGCCGCGCCAGCGCGGCGCCTTTGTGGCAATCCACCGGTAAAACTTCCAGACACTCCCTGGCGGAGAAGCACAGGCTGGCGCGATCGCCAAGCGCCTGTTGCAGTTCAATCTTCAGCGCCAGCAGCATCTCATACGGCGCGATAAAGCAGATCTTGGTGACTTCATGTGCCGGCATGCGGCGCAAATCACGCAACTGATAGTGAAACCCGCTCATCGCGTGCGCTTCCAGCAATCCCGGGAGCGGTTTATCGGTAAACCAGCCTTCGTCATTAAAGATGTGGATCGATGCAGGAGTTTGCCAGTGACTGTGCAACACCTCTTCCGCCACCGATGGCGCCAGATCACAGCCATACAGCTGCCTGCCCTCGACATCGTGAATGCGCGTGCCGTTACCGGTGATCAGCCAGGCGGGCAAGGTGATCTGCTGGCGTACTGCCTGCATATCCAGCAGGTGACGCCCCGTGGCAAACGCCAGTGTAACGCCACGCTGGTGTAAGGCGTTGAGGCTCTGCAGCGTCTCCGCACCTAAACGGTGGGTAGGTAGCAGCAGTGTACCGTCCATATCAAATGCCGCGAGGCGGGCCATAGCAACTCTCCGGTCTGAATGAGGGGTTTACTATCGCCTGGTAATTACGGAACTAATAGTGAATACTTTCAAAAAACTGTTCCGGGTTTAATCATGCGACAGCTTCATCGGGTTAATCAGTTTCAGCGCCTGTGGCAGCTTAGCCAGGGCGAAGCGCAGCGCACCAGCGTTGCTACCATGGCGCAGCACTGTTTTTGCAGTGAGCGCCATGTGCGCACCCTGCTGCGCCAGTGGCAGCAGGCGGGCTGGCTGCAGTGGCAAGGCGAAGCGGGACGCGGCAAACAGGGCGAACTGCGCTTTCTGCTCTCTCCCGAACAGCTGCGTCAGCAATTGCTCAGCCAGCAGCTGGCAGCCGGTGAAGCGGTACAGGCGTTGCAGGTGCTGGATGTCGCGCCTGAACGGCTGGTGAAAATGCTGCGCCCACTGATGGGCGGCCAGTGGCAGAACCAGGCACCGGTGCTGCGCATTCCCTATTATCGCGCGATGGAGGCGCTGGATCCGCTGCAGCTCACCGGACGCGCCGAGCAGCATCTGGTACGCCAGATTTTTTCCGGCCTGACGCGCTTTAACGCGGATGATGTCGAGGGCGATCTGGCACATCACTGGCAATACGATGCGCAGGGCCGCGAATGGTATTTCTGGCTGCGGCCGCTGCTCAGCTGGCACAACGACGAACCGGTGCAGGCGGCACAGCTGGTCCAGCAGTTGCAACGTATCATGCAGACGCCGCAGGGCGGCCGTCTGCTGGCGGCGGTGGAACACATCGATGCGCCACATCCGCTGGCGCTGCGTATCCGGCTGCGCACCAGCGATTACTGGCTGCCGCAGCGGCTGGCGCATCAGTTTTGCCTGCTGCCGCATCCGGAACATGCCGATACCGGCAGCGGACCGTGGCGCCTGACGCACTTTACCCGCGAGCTGGTGCGGCTGGAGAGCCATGCGCGCTGGCACCATCAGCGTCCGCTGATTCAGGTGGTGGAATACTGGATTACGCCGCAGCTGTTCGATCGCGGGCTGGGCACCAGCTGTCGCCATCCGGTGCAGATCGCCATTGGCGATCCCGACGAGCTGGACACGCTGCGGCCGGTGGATCGCAGCATCAGTCTCGGTTTCTGTTATCTGGCGCCGCGTTTCTCGGCTCGCTTCAGCCAGGCGCAGGCCAAAACGCTGCTCGCGCTGATTCAGCACAGCGGCGTCATTCAGCAGCTGCCGCTGGATGAAGGCTTAATTACGCCAACCGCAGAGCTGCTGCCCGGCTGGCCGCTGCCCGCCCCACACCGCCCGGAAGGCACATTGCCCGCGACGCTGACGCTGCATTATCACCTGCCCATCGAACTGCACGTCATGGCGCAGGCGCTGGTGCCGCTGCTGGCGGCACAGGGCTGTACCCTCACCTGCGTATTTCACGACGTCAAAAGCTGGCGCGACGACATCGATCTGAGTGACGCCGACATCATCATGGGCGACCGTTTGATTGGTGATGCGCCGCAGTTTACCCTGGTGAACTGGCTGGAAAATGATGCGGCCTGGCAACCGCTGCGTCCGGCGGTACTGCAGGCACCGCTGCACGCTATCGCCCGTCAGGCCAGCCCGGCACTGCGCAGCGCCGCGATTCATCAGCTGTTTCAGCGGTTAATGCGCGACGGCCATTTGCTGCCGCTGTTTAACTATCGCTACCAGGTGTTTGCCCCGCCTGGCGTCGAAGGTATTCAGCTTAACAGCATGGGCTGGTTCGATTTCACCCGCGCCTGGATCCCGCCGCCTGCCGCAGGCGGTGCTGTTCAGCCCGCGCCAGAGTCAGTACCATAGGCGCACTGATTTATGGGGAAGAAAATATGAAACGAGCCGTTGTCGTATTCAGTGGCGGACAAGACTCCACCACCTGTCTGATTCAGGCGCTGCAGCAGTATGATGAAGTGCACTGCGTGACCTTTGATTATGGTCAGCGCCATCGCGAAGAGATCAGCGTCGCCGCAGAGCTGGCGCACCAGCTGGGCGCGCGGGCGCACAAAGTGCTGGACGTAACGCTGCTCAATGAACTGGCGGTCAGCAGCCTGACGCGCGATAACATTCCGGTGCCGGCCTACAATCCGCAGGCCAGCGGCCTGCCCAGCACCTTTGTCCCGGGGCGTAACATCCTGTTTCTGACGCTGGCCTCAATTTATGCCTATCAGGTGGAAGCCGAAGCGGTGATCACCGGCGTGTGTGAAACCGATTTTTCCGGCTACCCGGATTGCCGTGACGAGTTTGTCAAAGCGCTGAACAACGCCGTCACTCTCGGCATGGCGCGCGACGTGCGTTTTGAAACGCCGCTGATGTGGCTGAATAAAGCGGAAACCTGGGCGCTGGCGGACTACTGGCAGCAGCTGCCGCTGGTCCGCTCGGAGACGCTGACCTGCTACAACGGCGTTAAAGGCGACGGCTGTGGCGAGTGCGCGGCCTGCCACCTGCGCGCGCGCGGCCTGGCAGATTACCAGGCCAATGCCGCCAGCGTGATGGCGGCAATGAAGCAAAAAAGCGGCCTGCACTGATCCTGGCCGTGCTGTGGACTGGCGTGCTGTCAGGGCATGCCAGCTCAGGAAGGCGCGGTCATCAATGCCGCCAGGCGTTCACGTAACTCCCCTTCCAGCGGCACGGTTTTTTGCGTGCGCAAATCGATGCAGACGAAGGTCAGCGCCGCATCCGCCACCAGCGTGTTATCACCCGCCAGCACCACCCGCTGTAAAATAATGCCGCTTTTGCCGTTGAGCTGCGAGACCTCGCTCTCAATGTGCAGCACGTCGCCCAGCACCGCCGGACGACGATAGTTAATGTTGATATTCACCACCACAAACGCCAGCTGCTGCTCCAGCAGCCAGTGAAAGGCATCGGCATCTTCCAGCCACTGCCAGCGCGCCTCTTCCAGAAATTCCAGGTAGCGCGCATTGTTCACATGCTGATAGACGTCAAGATGATAGCCGCGCACTTTGATGGTGGTTTGCATGATTGCTCCTGTTCAGGCTGTGAATGACAACTGGTTGGACCTGTTGAGCATAGCACAGCCTGATGGGCCGCTTTAGCAATCCTTCAGAGTCGCGAGCCGCTTCACAATTTCAGCCGCGCGCTGTTGCGCTCCACCAGCGCACTGCCAATACCCGGTACTTCTTTCAGCTGCTCGATGGCGCTGAAGGGCCCGTACTGCTCACGATAGCTGACAATTGCCTGCGCTTTTTTCAGTCCAATACCGTTCATGGCGGCGGCCAGCTGCTCGGCCGTGGCCTGATTGATGCTGACCTGTTCCGGCTGCGGCGTGGACACCTGCGTCGCCTGCGTTTCACTGGGGCTTTCCGCCGCCGCCAGTCCGCTGGTCCAGAACGCGCCGCCCAGCGCCAGCGTGATGCAAAAGGCACGAAATGTTGATTTAACCATGCTGTGTTTCTCCTTGTGTTTGACAGCCACTGCAGGGTGGCACAAGCGAGAAACCCACTCAAAAGGCGATGATCAGAAATGGAAAAGGCCGCAGAAGCGGCCTTTCGGTATTGCAGCAGTTTACCTTTTTTTGTGAGGCTTACTGGTTTTGTGCGGCGGCGCCGTACTTAATCTTCGCCTCTTTGCGCAGGTTTTCCAGCAGCGCTTCAAAGGCAATCTGCGCGTTGTTTTGCGTCACGCCTTTCACCATTTCGTCGATCTGCGCCTGCGGCATGTTGCCCGCGCTGACCTTATCCAGCGCGACCAGCACCACGTTGCCCTGCATATCTTCGCTGACACCCCACGACGGCTTGTTATCCGCTGGCTGTGGCAGGTTGAATGCGGCCTGTGCCACCGGATCCTGCGCGTTGCGATCAACGGTTTTGCTGGCGCTCAGCGTCATGCCAGCCGCCTGCAGCGCGTCCTGTTTGCCCGCTTTCAGCTCGGTCAGCAGTTTGTCTGCCTGCGCTTTGGCCTGCTGCGTCGCTTTGTCATGCTTCAGACTGTCGGCAATCTGCGCTTTAACCTGATCCAGCGGTTTAACCGCTTCCGGTTTGTGCTCGCTGATGCGCAACACAAACGCCCGATCGCCATCGACGCTGATGATGTCAGAATTGTTGCCCGGCGCGCCGTTCTGACCGGTCAGGCCACCGTTGAAGATCGCCTGTTTAACCGCATCGAAATCGAGATCGGCCGGCACGTTATCGCGGGTGATCCAGCCCGTTTCCACCACTTTCAGGCCAGATGCCTGTGCGGCGCCCGCCAGGGATTCGTTGTCGTTGCTGGCGGCTTCGCTCACCTTCTGCTGCATCTTATAGAAGGCGTCGACGGCTTTTTCCTGCTTCACTTTATCCGCCACCGCATCGTGCACCTCCGCCAGCGGTTTAACCTGCTCTGGCTGGATATCGTCCAGACGCACCACCAGGAAACCGACTGAGGACTTGATCACGCCAGACAGCTGACCTTTCTGCGTCAGGTTGGCGTTTTTCAGTTCGTCCGGCGTGGTGTTCGGCTCCAGCCAGCCCATGTCGCCGCCTTTACGCGCAGAGATTGGGTCGATAGATTTGCTCTTCGCCAGCGTGGCGAAATCCTCGCCCTTTTTCAGCGCATCCAGTACCGCGTTGGCATCGGCTTCGGTTTTGGTCTGAATGATGCTGTAACGGTTGCGCTGCGGCTGTGAATAGTCGGCTTTGTGCTGATCGTACCAGCTCTGAATATCCGCTTCGCTGGCGTTCTCCTGCAGGCTGGCCGCATCCATTTTGATATAGCTGACGCGGAACTGCTCAGGTGCCATAAAGCTGCTCTGATGCTGCTGGTAATACTGATTGATTTCGTCGTCGCTGGCGGTTTGTTTCGCGGCCAGCGCATTAACGTCAATCACCGCCTGACGAATCTCACGCTGCTGCGAGACCAGATCCACCAGCTTGCTGGTTTCACCCTTCAGCATAAAGTCGGTATTGGCGATGGCGTTAATCAGCTGCTGCGTCGCCAGCTGCTTGCGCAGCGCTTCGGCGTACTGATCGGCACTGAAACCCATGCTGGCGATCAGGCCGTTGTATTTCGCGTTGTCGAACTTACCGTTGGTCTGGAAAGCCTGCTGATTGAAAATAGCCTGCTTCACCTGATCGTCGCTGATGCCAATGTGCAGATCTTTGATGTACTGATCGAGCAGCGCCTGATCGATCAGCTGTGACAGCGCCTGCTGGCGCATCTGCTGCATGTAGCCGTCGTTGCTGGCCAGCTGCGAGAACTGGTCGCCCAGCATCTGCTGCTGACGGTTGCGCTCGTTGTTAAACGCCTGTTCCAGCTCACCGCGGCTAATTTCATGGTCGTTCACTTTGGCAGCGTAATCGCTGTTACCGCCAATCAGGTAGTTGCCCACCCCGGTCAGTACGAATGACAGGATGATCAATCCCAG
The DNA here is from genome assembly GCF_030024295.1 of Pantoea sp. Pa-EAmG. Classification (NCBI taxonomy): domain Bacteria; kingdom Pseudomonadati; phylum Pseudomonadota; class Gammaproteobacteria; order Enterobacterales; family Erwiniaceae; genus Pantoea; species Pantoea sp. Pa-EAmG. The sequence continues at coordinate 497 of NZ_JASEWO010000102.1, read as the reverse complement.
AATGATCTTGAGCACGACATGGTTCGACGCCGCGCGTAAATTGTCCATCATGGTATGACAACACTCCGCTGTAGTGTGGATGTAAAGCTCTGACACGATGTCATCATCGTGCAGCTGCGGTTCAGGCTGGCAGCTGGCAACCATGCGGAGACTGAAGCCAGCGGCTAAAGTCGCGCATCAAGATAAAAAAAGGCACATCAAAAATGATGTGCCCGTATGTTACATGAGAACGCCTTTTTCGTCCTCAATCCATGGAAGAAAATGCTTCGATGGACAGGTCAGCGGTCATTAATTGACGGCGTCTTTCAGTGCTTTACCTGCACGGAAGCCCGGTACTTTACCAGCCGGGATGGTGATTTCTTTACCGGTTTGTGGGTTACGGCCGGTGCGGGCAGCACGCTCGCGTACAGAGAAGGTACCGAAACCGACCAGTGCCACTTCGTCACCGCCTTTCAGCGCGTCAGAAACGGAGCCCATGAATGCATCTAACACACGTC
>NZ_JASEWO010000101.1:0-16671 GCF_030024295.1 Pantoea sp. Pa-EAmG | reverse complement strand
TCAACTGCGTCTACCGATTTCGCCACTTCGGCACTGAAGAGGATGCGGAAAACGTGGGCGATTATACCGTTACGCGCTTGCGGCGCAACCGGAATCGATGGGGATGTGCGCTAAGCGTCGAAAAAAGCAGCGCTGCCAAAAACGCTGCGCAAAACCCCGGCAGTCGCCTCCGGAACACTCCCAAACTCGCGCGCGGCGGCCACTTCTCCGGAACTTTCTGCCGCCGCATGCCTCTTAACCACAACTGACGCAGTCAGACGTATAAGCACAACGAGGTTGAGATGAAAAAAGCAACACAACGGTTAGTTTGGGGATGGGGTATCGCAGCGGCACTGGTGGCCGGTAGCGCATCGGCGGCGAGCTGGCAGGATCAGCTGAGCAGCGCCGCATCGCAGCTGTCGCAGCAGAACAGCGGCAACACCGCCACCAGCAACACGCAGAACGGCGGCCTGTCGCTCTCTTCGCTCAGCGGCCTGCTGAACGGCGGCGATAAAGCGGTGAGCGCCAACAGCATGACCAACGCCGCTGGCGTGATGGAATATTGCGTGCAGCACAACGTGGTGGATAACAACGTGAAGTCGGTGAAAGATCAGGTGCTGAGCAAGCTGGGCCTGAGCAGCACCACCGCGCAGCAGCAGAAAACCGATTACCAGCAGGGGCTGCAGGGCCTGCTGAACACCGGCAACGGTCAGCAACTGAATCTGCAGAGCCTGAGCAACTCGCCGATGGGTGAGAAGCTGAAAACTAAAGCCTGCGATGTGGTGCTGAAGCAGGGCAAAAAATACATCGGCATGTGATTCCTTCGCGCGGGTTCAGAGGCCGCCTTCCTGCCGTCTGAATCGCCGCTCACCTTATGCCAGCCGGCGCGGGCTGTCCCCCGCGCCCTCTTCTCTCGCCACGTAGCCGCTAAACCCTCAACAACGTCAGCGTCGCATCCGCCACGCGCGCCAGCAGCGTCCTCGCCTGTTCAAACGACTGAATATTGGTGTAGCCAATCACCAGGCCATAGCGCTTTTGCGTCTGCGCGTACCAGCCCGACAGCGGCCGCACGTACAACGCCTGCTGCGCCCACAGCGTCGCCAGCGCCACGTCCTGCGTGCCGCGCCGCAGAAATGCCACGATGTGCATACCGCCGTCGGTCAGCTCAAAGGTAAACAGCCCCGGAAAGCTGGCTTCGATGGCCTCCAGCATCATGCGGCGGCGCTGCTGATACAGGATGCGCATCTTCTTGATGTGGCGATAAAAATGCCCTTCGCTGAGGAACTGCGCTAGGATTTTCTGCGGCAGCAGCGGCAGGCCGGTTTCCAGAATCTCGCCCAGCTCGCCGAACTGCGCCAGCGTGTGCTGCGGCATCACCAGATAGCCGATGCGCATCGCCGGCATCATGGTTTTACTGAAGGTGCCGGTGTAGATCACCCGGTCGTGCACATCCAGGCTTTTCAGCGCCGGAATCACCTTACGCGTATAGTGAAATTCGCCGTCGTAATCATCCTCAATAATCCAGCTGTCATGCTGCTGCGCCCACGCCAGCAGCTGATGCTTGCGCGGCAGCGACAGGCTGACCGCCAGCGGGCTCTGGTGCGTTGGCGTTACCACCGCAAAGCGCGCGTCGGCGTGATAGCGCAGCAGATACTCCACGTCGACGCCCTGCCCATCCACCGGCACATAGTGCAGGTTGGGTGCGATGCGCTTCAGCAGCTGCTGGCCGAAGAAGTAGCCGGGATCTTCGAACAGCACTTTGTCGCCCGGCTGCGCCAGCACCGCCAGAATCAGTCGCAGGTTAGCGCGGTAGCCACTGGTGATGAAGATCTGCTCCGGCTGGCAGTTGAGGCCGCGCGAAATGTTCAGGTAGCTGGCGATGGCCGCCCGCAGCGGCGCATATCCCATCACCGGCGGTATCATCATCTCGTCCGGCCGCAGACTGCGCGCCGCTTTCGCCGACAGCAGCCGCCACTTTTTATGCGGAAACTCGTCCAGCGCCGGGATGCCGAGCCGCAGCTCGCCTTTGCCCTCGGTCACCGGCAGCAGCGCGGGCGTCGTCGCCGGTGCGCGCGGTGGCGTGGTTGCGCTCGCCAGCTTCAGCTGTGGATTAACGCGCGTGCCCTTCGCGCCCTGGCTGACAAAATAGCCTTCGCCGATGAGGATTTCATAGGCGGCCTCCACCGTTTTACGCGCCACCTGCAGCTCGCCCGCCAGCACGCGGATCGCCGGTACGCGGTCGCCCGGCCGGAGCTGTCCGGCAAGAATCTGCTGCCGGAAGCGCTGGTAAATCTCTTTGTAACCCACGCGTCACTCCTTTCTCAGCCACTGTGCAATGTCCTACCTGTTTTCACGCGTAATGGCCCTGTTCGCTCAGACATAGCAGTTTAAGATGCAGGCATTCCCCCCGCAATACGGATGACAGCCATGAAGATTGTGCATTACGCCACCGCAGAACAACTCGCGCGCTGCTACCCGCTGATGCGTGCGCTGCGCGGGCGGCTGGCGGATGAGGCGCAGTTTATCGCCCAGGCGCAGCGTCAGCAGGCGCAGGGTTATCGCCTCGCTGGTATCGAACATCAGGGACAGCCAGCGGTGCTGGCCGGTTATCGCCTGCTGGAGAATTTTATCCACGACAGCTTCTGCTACGTCGATGACCTGGTGAGCGATCCCGCGCTGCGCGGTCAGGGCTTCGGCGCCGCGCTACTCGACGGCTTAGCGGTGCTGGCGCGGGAGTACGGCTGCCACCGTATGGTGCTGGATACCGCAATCAGTAATACCCGGGCGCAGGCGTTTTATCAGCGCTGCGGCTATCAGGCGCTCGGCCTGCATTTTTATCGCTCTATTGTATGAGGAACCACTGCATGAATGTGCTGCACATTAAAGTCAGCCCGGATCTGGCGGGATCGGCGTCGCGCATCGCCTCGGCGCGTCTGATCGAAAAGCTGCGCAGCCGCCATCACGATCTGCACGAGACGGTGCTGGATCTGGCGCAACAGCCGCTGCCGCATCTGGATGCTTTCACCATCAGGGCTTTTTTTACCCCACCGGAGGTGCGTGATGAAGCGCAGCGTAACGCCATTCGCACCTCGGAACGGCTGGTGGATCAGCTGTTTGCCTGCGACACCCTGGTTATCTCATCGCCGATGTGGAACCTCGGGCTGCCGTCGGTACTGAAAGCCTGGTTCGACCATATTACCCGCGCCGGCCGCACCTTCGCCTTTACGCCCGAAGGCACCAAAGTCGGGCTGGTGAGCGGCAAGAAAGTTTACTGCGTGATGGCCAGCGGCAGCGTGTTTGCCCACGGGCCCTTTATGCAGGATGACCAGTTCACGCCGTACGTGCGCGCGGCGCTGGCGTACATCGGCATCAGCGATGTGCAGTTTATCCGCGTCGACGGCACGCACGACCCGCTCAGCCGTGCCCGCGCGTTACCCGAAGCACTCGAAACCATCGAACGTCTGTTCTGACGGAGGAAAATCATGACTCAACGCGTTAACCATTTCAAAACCACCCCGGCGCTGGCCAAAGCGATGTCGGATTTGTCGAATAGCGTCGCCAGCGCGTCGCTGGAGAAGTCGCTCAGGCATCTGGTAGATATCCGCGCCTCACAGCTCAACCACTGCGCGTTTTGCCTCGATATGCACATCAAGCAGGCGGCGATCGACGGCGAGCACGAGCTGCGGCTGCACCATGTGGCGATCTGGCGTGAATCGCCGCTGTTCAGCGCGCGGGAGAAAACCGCCTTTGCCCTGACCGAAGCATTGACGCGCATTGGCGAGCACGGCGTTGACGAGGCGCTGTACGGCGAGCTGCGCGCGCACTTCTCCGAGGTGGAGATCAGCGAGCTGACCTTTAAGATCGCGGTGATCAATACCTGGAACCGGCTGATGATCCTGTCGCAGATGGCACCCGGCGCGCTCGACAGCCCTTACGGGCTGGATCGTGCTGATTTGCGGTAATTTTTATCGCCAGTGGCTACGGCTGCTGGCGATAGCATGTTTTTCTGCGCGCCCTGACGCTATAGTGAAGTTTTGCACCACACAGGACACCGCGCATGAAAGGCATCAACATTGCGATTTACTTCGATCCCGACCTGATTCGCATCTGCGTTCACCAGCCGGATGACAGCTACCTCAGCCAGACGTTTCATTACGCCGACAGCGTGATTGAGGAGATTTATCAGTGGCTGGAGCAGTTCACGCCGGGTCGCACCCACATTTGCCTGATTGAGCATGACACCGCCGATATCCTCGCCGATGAGCTGGTGGACAACGGTTATCACGTGCATCAGGTGAGCCAGCATGCGCTGCTCAGCTGGTTCGCCAGTGAGCCACCCGCCACGCCGGACGGCTCGCCGGTGCGCGCGCTGCTGCGCTATCTGGAGAACGAGAAGCCGGCAGAGTATCAATCACGCACGCCGCAGATTGAAGCGCTGATGGAGTTGCTGGATGAGCTGGACGATCTGGAAGGCGTGGAGAGTGAGGAAGATGAGGATAACCTGCCGGATAACGTGCTGCGCCTGATGAAGCAGAAGAAAATCAGCGCCAGCGACGCCGCCCAGCGCCTGCTGCCAGACGTGAATGAACGCATTCGCGAGCATCTGATTCATTATCCCGAGCTGATGACGCCGGATTTGCTGGAAGATTTTTTCCCCGAGTTGCTGGAAGCGATGGAAACGCCGAAGCATTGATGCTGTCCAGGTGCGCATAAATGCGCACCCTACGAAAAATCGGTGCACAGGGTACTGTAGGGTCGCCATTCATGGCGACCGTTGCGCTGGCAGCTGCGCGCATGAATGCGTAACCAACAGGATTTTCATTGCGTTACGCGGCCATGGCGGTGCGCATAAATGCGCACCCTACGAAAAAATCGGTGCACAGGATACTGTAGGGTCGCCATTCATGGCGACCGTTGCGCTGGCAGCTGCGCGCCTGATATTAACCAGGGAATAAATCATGCTGGAACTGTTCAAAGCCATTGGGCTCGGCCTGGTGGTGATTTTGCCGCTTGCTAACCCGTTAACCACCGTGGCGCTGTTTCTCGGCCTCGCGGGTGACATGAACTTTCAGGAACGCAATCGCCAGGCGCTGCAGGCGTCGATCTACGTGTTCCTGATTATGATGGTCGCCTGGTACGCCGGTAACGCGGTGCTGCACACCTTTGGCATCTCGATTCCCGGCCTGCGCATGGCCGGCGGGCTGATTGTCGCCTTTATCGGCTTTCGCATGCTGTTCCCCGCCAAACCGGTCGGGCATTCGGTGGAGGCCAAACACAAGCTGGATGAACTCGACGCCAGCGACGACCCGCGTGAAACGGTGAATATCGCCTTTGTGCCGCTGGCAATGCCGAGCACCGCAGGACCGGGCACCATAGCGATGATCATCAGTTCGGCCTCGACGGTGAAAGCCGGCGTCGATTTCCCCGCGTGGGTGGTGGCCATCGCGCCGGTGCTGACGTTCCTGGCGGTGGCGGTGATTTTATGGATTTCGCTGCGCAGCTCCGGCGCCATCATGAAGCTGGTCGGCAAAGGCGGCATCGAAGCGATTTCGCGCCTGATGGGGTTTTTACTGGTGTGTATGGGCGTGCAGTTTGTCATCAATGGCGTGCTGGAAGTGGCGCACACCTTTCATTAAACAATAAAAAATCGCACCCTACGCTAGCGGCGCGATTCATCGCGCAATGCCCGACCTCACGCGACGCCGGGCATTGCCATCAGGACAGCGCGCCAGGTCGCGCTGCTACGTTTTAATGCAGCGTTTTCCGCACATCCGCCACCTGTTCTTTCGTTACTGCCGGCGCGTGGTTGCTCCAGCCCTGACGAATAAAGGTGGCCAGCTGCGCCACTTCATCATCGGTCAGACGATACGCAAACGGTGGCATCGCCAGCGTCGACGGCGCTTTCTCCGTTGAGGGCTGCTGCGCACCGGCCAGAATGGTGTGAATCAACCCGCTGGGATCCTGCGCATTGACGATAGTGGCCTGATCCAGCTCCGGGAAGATCCCCGGTGCGCCTTTGCCGGTGACAAAGTGACAGGCACCGCAGTTGTCGAGATACAGACGCTCGCCTTCGGACAGATTCTTCGCCGCCGTCAGCTTCGCTTCGGTCTTCTGCTGCGCCTGCACGTCGTACGCCTGCAGCGGCGGATTGCCACCGAGGAACTTCAGGTAAGCGGCAATTGCTTGCAGATCGGCATCCGTCATGTGCGAGCTGGAGTGCTCCACCACTGACGTCATCTCGCCGCCCACCGCGGCTTTATCGTTACGTCCGGTTTGCAGATAATCGACAATCTCCTGCTCGCTCCAGCGTGGCACACCGCGCAGCGACGGCACCTCCCAGTTATTCAGGCTGCCGCCGGCGAGGAAGCGATCGTCGCTGCTGTCCAGCGCCTTCTCGTTCATGCCGAGGCCGCGCGGCGTGTGGCAGCTACCGCAGTGGCCGAGGCTTTCCACGATGTAAGCACCGCGATTAATCTCCGCCGACGCGCCGCCAATCGGCTGGAACGGCTTATCTGAGGTAAACGCCCAGTTCCAGAAACGCATGCCCCAGCGCTGGCTGAACGGGAAGCTCAGCTTGGTTTCCGGCGGCTGCGCGCTATCTGGCTTCACGCCCTGCATGAAGTAGACGTACAGCGCGTGCAGGTCTTCATCGCTGATTCTGGCGTAATCCGGGTACGGCATCGCCGGGTAAAGGCGCGAGCCGTCCGGCAGCACGCCTTTGCGCACCGCGTCCGAGAACTGCTGCTCGCTGTAGTTGCCGATGCCGTGCTGTTTATCCGGCGTGATGTTGGTGGAGTAAATGGTGCCGAGGTTCGACTCAATCGCCAGCCCGCCGGCGTAATCCGCTTTGCCCGCCACGGTATGGCACGCCATACAGTCGCCAAGGCGCGCCAGATACTCGCCCTTTTTAATCAGTGATGCGTCATCTGCTGCCTGCGCCTGCACCGCACAGCTGCCCAGCAGCACCGCGTGAGCGATTAACAATGATTTTAATTTCATGTGCTTATGCCTGTACCAGTGGGCCGGGATTCTGCAAATAGTGCTCTTTGATAGCCTGCGCCGCCATCAGGGTAATCGCGCCGATGGTATCGGTCGGGTTCGCCTGGAAGTTCTGCGGGAAAGCGTTACCGCCCGGCACAAACACGTTGTGCACATCCCAGCTTTGCAGGTACTTGTTCAGCGCCGAGGTTTTCGGGTTGTCGCCCATCACCGCGCCGCCCACGTTGTGGGTAGAGACGTATTTGGTCAGGTCAAAGTCAGCGCCCATCGGCAGGAAGCTCATGCTCATGCTGTCCGGATTCAGCTCTTTGGCGATGTCGCCAACGATGCCTTTCAGGTGCTGCTGCAGCTTGATCTCGTTCTGTTTCCAGTTAAAGGTCATGCGCAGCAGCGGCTGACCGCGATGGTCGGTGTAGTGCGGATCCAGATCCAGATAGATATCGCGGTACGACTGGCAGGTGGTGGTAATACTGATCTTCATCGAATGGTTGTACCACTGCTCCAGCCCCTCTTTGTACCCCATGCCCCAGCTTGGAGTGCCTTTCGGCAGCGCGGTGCCAATCGGCGTACCGGTTGCCTGCGAACTGTGGATTTTGGCACCGCCGAGGAAGCCGAGTCCCGGACCGTCGAAGTTGCCAGGCGAGATGTCGTTGAACATCTGACCGGTCGCGCCAGCGGTGGCGAAGGCGTTGAAGTTTTTGTCTTTGAAGAACAGCGTGGCGCCGCCGTTGGACAGAAACGCATAGTTACGCCCGACGACGCCCTCTTCGGTGATCGGGTTGTAGGGCTTGCCGATGCCGGACAGCAGCATCAGGCGCACGTTGTACAGCTGGAAGCTGGAGAGCACCACAATCTTCGCCGGCTGGAACACTTCGTTGCCGTCAGCGTCAAAATAGAGCACGCCCTTCGCGGTTTTGCCGTCGTCGTGCAGCACCACTTTGTACACTTCCGCGTGCACTTCATACGAGAAGTTCGGCATGCGCTTCAGCGCGTCCATCACTGCCGTCTGCGGTGAGGCTTTTGAGTAGTTCAGGCACGGATATTTCGAGCAGTAGCCGCAGTAGTTGCAGGGAGCGATCTGGTTGCCGTACGGGTTTTTCCACGCGCGTGAGACGCAGGCTGAGGGGTTCGGGAACGGATGATAGCCCAGCTTCTTCGCCGCCTCTTTGAACATCACGTTATTCAGCGTATCGTCCAGCGCCGGCAACGGATACGGCTCGGAACGCGGGCCTTCAAACGGATCGCCGCCTTCCAGAATTTGCCCGCGCAGGTTGCCGGTGGTGCCCGACTGGCCGCAAATCAACTCAAACTTGTAGAAATACGGCTCGATCTCATCCCAGGTGAACGGGAAATCCATCACACGCATGTCATCCTGCAGGATGCCGGGCTTATAGGCCTGATCGACGTAGGTTTTCAGTTTGATATCGGTGGGCGTGGGGCGAATCAGTACCGCCGTCCAGTGCATGCCCGCGCCGCCGACGCCAGTACCCGGAGCAAACGCGCCCCATTTGCGGGTTGGCAGCGCCGTCTGGTCCATGTTGTAACGCACGGTGACCGCCACTTCTTTTGGCGTGGCGAACACTTTGTTGCGCACGTTATAGGCGTACTCATCGGCCGGTTTCGGGTAAGCGAAATCCGGGTAGTCGCGCTCGCCGCCGCGCTCAAGGGCGCGCACGTCCAGTCCGGCCATTGCCAGTTCAATACTCATCAGCGAGCCGGCCCAGCCGAGGCCGCACACCACGACGTCGACTTCTTTCTTTGTAATCTGTGCCATGTTTTTCTGTCTCACATACCAAATACGGGGATTCAGGCGCGTTCGCCCATCAGGCTGACCGGTCCGAGCGGATACGGTACGTTGTGTTGCTTCACCCACTCGGTGAAGCTGGCGCGTGCGCCCGGGAAGCCGATGGCGATCCAGGCTTTCATGCCTTTGTTGCCGCCGTACATCGGGTCAGCGAGGTAGCCGTGTTTGGTATCGGAAAGCAGCTGGCTGAAGAACTGCGAGGCTTTCAGGTTCGGTTCGCCCAGCGCGGCGAAGTCGATACCGTCGTTTTTATTCACTTTGGTCAGCACCGCGTCTTTCTCTGCCAGCGTCAGCTGCGAGAACGCTTTGTGGTAGGTGCTCTGCGTCCACTGCTCCACCAGTTTGATGCCGGTGCGATACATCTGCTGCGGCGTGAACGGGATCTGATAGCCCATGGTGGCGGGCGCGTGCACATCAAACGGCCCCTGCAGGTAGATCTCTGCGCCGAACTCCGGGCTGTGCAGCTGCTGGTCAATGAAGATCGGCACGTTGGTTTCCAGCGCACCCGGCGCTTTGCCGTTGCCACCGGCGGGGATCAGGCGATCGGTCGCGGCCAGAATAAATTGCCACTCCTCAGCGCTAAAAAAGATCGGTTTATAGTCGGCAAGGTCCGGTGCTGCCATTTCCGCAGCCTGGGCTGCAGTCAGTCCTTTTAAAACCAGGTCGCTTAATGGCAAAGCCAGCAACGACCCAAGTAAAAACTTACGTCTGGTGGTCGGTTTTTCTAAAAGCATGGCGCGACGACTCTCACTTGCTAAGAAAGGGAATTATTTTTGTTAATAGATTTATAAATCGGCAAACAAGCTGGCAATCTTATGGATACAGATATTTCAGGATGTAAGCATTAAATTATAAATGTGTTTTGATGAGAAACCATCAACCTGACGAAAAGTCGCCAGGCGCTGTGGACGCGCTTTCGCAGCGGGAATTGCGCTTTTAACCGTACAAATGCCAGGAGATTAGCGCCAGAGACTGGGCAAATGACTGAAACAAATCGGCGTGAGAAATAGTCGCTCAGCTTAATTAATCAGAAAAAATCATACTTCCATACCAGAGCTTATTCTTATCAATAACCGCTTATTGGCTCAATGCGCAACGTCTGAGCGGTTTATTTCCTGAATATGACAGCGCGCGCACAAAATAACCGATTAGTTAATTGCCGGTATTAATTGTTATTTCCGGCACAGCTCAGAACAAACCGGCATTTAGCCAGCAGCGCGACAGCGATAAAGTCGTCGCATCAATTACTCAGGATAATCATGATGCGAGCACTCTTATTGTTCTTCACCTTATTCAGCAGCGCCTTTGCCCTGCAGGCCGCCACGCCAAAAGACACGCTGGTGGTGGCCGTGCCGCTCGACGGCATTATCAGCTTCGACCCGGCAGAAAGTTTTGAGACCGTCAGTAACAGCGTGCAGCGCAACATTTATCAGACGCTGGTAGAGGCCGATCGCGATGCGCCACAAAAACTCGCGCCGCTGCTCGCCACCTCATGGCAGCCCGGCAGCACGCCGCACAGCCTGGTGTTCAATCTGAAACCGGATGCGCATTTCGTCAGCGGTAACCCGGTGACCGCGCAGGACGTGGTGTTTTCGCTAACGCGCGCGGTGCAGCTCAATAAAGCCCCGTCGTTTATTCTCGCTGAGTTTGGCTGGACGGCGGACAACATCGCCAGCCAGTTGCGGGTTGTGAACGATCATCAGCTGGAGATTCAGTGGCCGGCGCAAATTGGTCAGGATCTGGCGCTGCGCCTGCTGACCGCGCCGGTGGCCTCGGTGGTGGACAGCAAAACCGTGCAGCAGCACATCACCGCCAACGACAGCGGCAACGGCTGGCTGCACACTCACTCCGCGGGCAGCGGCGCATTCAGCATCCAGCAATATGTGCCGCAGCAGGCGCTGGTGCTGAGCGCAAATCCGCACGCCAGCCCGCAGCCGCAGCTGAAACGCATCCTGCTAAAAGGCGTGGCCGATGCCGGTGCACGCCGCCTGCTGATTCAGCAGGGCGATGTCGATGTGGCTTACCAGTTGGGCCCGGACCAGATCGATGCGCTGAAAAACGACCAGCAGCTGCGCATTGAAGCCTTCCCGTCGAGCCTGGTCTATTACCTGGCATTTAATACGCAAAACAAAGCGCAGCCGGCGCTGGGTAACCCGGCGCTGTGGCAGGCGGCGCGCTGGCTGGTGGATTACAATGCCATTTCACGCGATCTGCTGAAAGGCCAGTACCGTATTCACCAGAGCTTCCTGCCGCAGGGCTTTGATGGCGCGCTGGAGAATCAGCCGTTCCATTACGATGTAGCCAAAGCTAAAGCGATCCTGGCGCAGGGCGGTATCAGGCCCGGCAGCAAATTCTCGCTGACGGTGATCAATCAGCCGCCGTACATCGACGTGGCGCAGGCGCTGCAGGCCAGCTTTGCCAAAGCCGACGTGCAGATTGAGCTGCAGCCGGTGGCGGAATCGGAACTGTGGAGCAAAATGCGCGGACGTGATTTCCAGTCGATCTTTATTTACTGGGGCGCCGACTATGTGGATCCGAATACCAACGCCAGCGCCTTTGCCTATAACGTACCGGGCGGCTCGAAAACGCTGGCGTGGCGCGTTGGCTGGGAGATTCCCGAACTGAGCGCGCAGACGCGCACCGCAGCCGGTGAGAGCGACGCCAGCCAGCGCCGCGCGCTGTATACCGCGCTGCAACAGCGCGTACAGCAGGATTCGCCGTTCGTGGTGATGCTGCAGGGCGCGCAGCAGGTGGCGGTGCGCAATAATGTCAGCCACGTGCAGCAGGGCATCGGCGTGAGCCTGCTGTTTTTCGATGCGGTAGAGAAGAGGTAGGTCGGTGCGCGCTGCCCCTCATCCCAGCCTTCTCCCGCCCGCGGGAGAAGGGCCGATCGCGCGGGCAGCAACCGGAACTCCCCTTATTTTTCACCCAAATATCCCTCTCTCTCCCGCGCACCGCTTGCTATTCTTTGAGTCATTACGCAATGCCGGAGAGCGCAAACATCATGACTACCCCACTGCTGATCGCCCAGACGCCTGACCTTCAACTGCATCTGCTGCCCGCCATGGCTAACCGTCACGGACTGATAACCGGTGCGACCGGCACCGGTAAAACCGTGACGCTGCAAAAGCTGGCAGAATCCTTCTCCGCCATCGGCGTGCCGGTGTTTATGGCCGATGTCAAAGGCGATCTTTCCGGCATTGCGGCCGCGGGCGACGGCTCGGAAAAGCTGCTGGCGCGGCTGGCGAAGATTGGTGTCACAGACTGGCAGGCGCAGAAAAATCCGGTGATGCTGTGGGATATCTTCGGCCAGCAGGGCCATCCGGTGCGCGCAACGGTGTCCGATCTCGGCCCGCTGCTGCTGGCGCGGCTGCTCAGCCTCAACGAGGTGCAGTCCGGCGTGCTGCAAATTATCTTCCGTATCGCCGACGATCAGGGCCTGCTGCTGCTGGACTTCAAAGATTTGCGCGCCATGACACAATATATCGGTGATAACGCCAAAGCATTTCAGACGCAGTACGGCAATATCAGCAGCGCCTCGGTGGGCGCCATTCAGCGCGGCCTGCTGGCGCTGGAGCAGCAAGGGGCTGAACACTTCTTTGGCGAGCCAATGCTGGATATCCGTGACTGGATGCGCTGCGACGCTGATGGCAAAGGCTTCATCAATATCCTGGCAGCGGAAAAGCTTTATCAGCAGCCGAAACTCTACGCCACCAGCCTGCTGTGGCTGCTGGCGGAACTGTATGAACAGCTGCCGGAAGCCGGCGATCTGGAAAAACCAAAGATGGTGTTCTTCTTTGACGAAGCGCATCTGCTGTTTAACGACGCGCCACCGGTGCTGCTGGAGAAAGTGGAACAGGTGATTCGCCTGATTCGCTCGAAAGGCGTTGGCGTGTACTTTGTCACGCAGAATCCGGCGGACATTCCGGATAATGTGCTGGGGCAGCTGGGTAACCGCGTGCAGCATGCGCTGCGTGCCTTCACGCCGAAAGACCAGAAAGCGGTGAAAAGCGCCGCCGAAACGATGCGCGCCAACCCGGCGTTTAATACCGTGGAGGCGATTCAGGCGCTGGGCACCGGCGAGGCGCTGATCTCCTTCCTCGATGAGAAAGGCAGCCCGTCGATGGTGCAGCGCGCCATGGTGATCGCGCCGGGCTCGCGCATGGGGCCGGCCAGCCCTGATGAGCGCAACAGCCTGATCAACCATTCGCCGCTGTACGGTAAATACGACAGTGCCGTCGATCGCGAATCGGCGTTCGAAATGTTACAGCAAGGCGTGCAGGCCGCGCCGCAGCAGGCCGATGCGCCGCCCAGCAAAGGCAATAGCGTGGCGGTGGATGACGGCATTCTGGGTGGGCTGAAAGAGATTCTGTTCGGTAGCACCGGGCCGCGCGGCGGCAAGCGCGACGGCGTGGTACAGAGCGTGGCGAAAAGCGCGGCGCGCCAGGTGACCAATCAGATCATCCGCGGCGTGCTGGGCAGTCTGCTCGGTGGACGCCGCCGTTAATCGCCCTCTGCTATGATCGTGGTATGGATAAATATCAACAATTAAAACGGAGCAAGCGTCTGGCCCTGTCGCTGCTGCTGATCGCCGCCGCGACCTTTGTCGTGACGCTGTTTCTGCCGCCCACGTTCTGGGTGCTGGGGCTGAAGGCGATTGCTGAAGCGGCGATGGTCGGCGCGCTGGCCGACTGGTTTGCGGTGGTGGCGCTGTTTCGTCGCGTGCCGGTGCCGTTCATCTCGCGCCATACGGCAATTATTCCACGCAACAAAGATCGCATCGGCGAGAATCTTGGCCGCTTCGTGCAGGAGAAGTTTCTCGATACCGATTCGCTGCTGGCACTGATTCGCCGCCACGATCCGTCACAGCTGCTGGCGCAGTGGCTCAATACGCCGGGCAATGCCGATCGCATTGGCCGCCACCTGCTGCAGGTGATGCGCGGTTTCCTCGATCTCACTGACGATCAGCGTATTCAGCGCTTTTTGCGCCGCGCAGTGCATCGCGCACTGGATAAGGTTGATCTGACCCAGTCCAGCGCGCTGCTGCTGGACAGCCTGACCAAAAACAACCGCCATCAGGAGCTGCTGGACGCTGCTGTGCAACAGCTGCTGCGTCTGCTGCACAAACCCGGCACGCGCGAGTTTATCGCGCTGCAGATTGTGCGCTGGCTGAAACGCGAACATCCGATCAAAGCCAAAGTACTGCCGACCGAATGGCTCGGCGAACATAGCGCCGAGCTGGTCGCCAACGCGGTGGATTCGATTCTGGATGAAGTGGCGCGCGACCAGGGCCACGAATTTCGCCTCGGTTTTAACCGCGCGGTACAGCGCCTGATAGAGCGACTGAAAAGCGATCCGGAGATGGCTGAACGCGCTGAGACCATCAAACACTGGCTGAAAGAGGATGAGTCGTTTAACCGTTATATCGGCGAGCTGTGGCAGGACCTGCGCCGCTGGCTGAAGAGCGACCTCAACAGTGACGATTCGCGCGTGCAGGAGCGGGTGCGGCTGGCGGCGCTGTGGCTGGGCGAAACGCTCGCCGCCGATGAAGCACTGCGTACCTCAATGAATCAGCATCTGGAAGACGCTGCGCGCAGCGTCGCGCCGGAGTTTGCGGCGTTTCTCACTCGTCACATCAGCGATACGGTGAAGAGCTGGGATGCGCGCGAGATGTCGCAACAGATTGAGCTGAACATTGGCCGTGATTTGCAGTTTATCCGCATCAACGGCACGCTGGTGGGCGGTACCATTGGCCTGGTGCTGTTTTTGCTGTCGCAGCTGCCGGGCTGGGTGCAGACGTTGCGCTAACGGTGCGGGCATCGACCTGGCTGGCATAAATAAAAAAGGTCGCCATGAATGGCGACCCTACGGTAACGGTGCGGGAATGACAGGGGCGCCCTGAATCGCGCCCCTGCAACCCTCACTACCGCCGTTTCAGCAACAGGTACAAACTGATGGCGAAGAACGCGCCGCTTGGCAGAATCGCGCCCAGCACCGGCGGTAAACCGTACACCAGACTCAGCGGCCCGAAGATCTGATCCAGCACGTAGAACAGGAAGCCAAAGCTGATGCCGGTGACCACGCGCACGCCCATCGATACGCTTCTCAGCGGACCAAAGATAAACGACAGCGCCATCAGCATCATCACCGCCACCGACAGCGGCTGGAAGATTTTGCCCCACATATTCAGCAGGTAGCGCCCGGATTCCTGGCCGCTCTGTTTGAGATATTTGCTGTAGTTATACAGACCGCTGATCGACAGCGCGTCCGGGTCCAGCGCCACCACGCCCAGCTTGTCTGGCGTCAGATTGGTTTTCCATTCGCCGCTCAGGCTCTGTGAACCGGTAATCTGCTTCGGATCTTTCAGGTCCGACTCATCCACCTGCGACAGCTCCCACAGTTTGCGATCTTTATTCCAGACTGCGGTGGCGGCATAGCGCACGCTCAGCAGACGCCGCTGGTCGGTAAAGCGATAGATACTGACGCCGTCGATCTCGTTGTCGCCTTTAATGCGCTCAATGTAGATAAAATCGTTGCCGTCTTTCGCCCACAGGCCGTTTTGCGTCGAAACCAGCGAGCCGCCGTACAGCTGCTGCGCCCGGTAGTTACGCGCCATCTGCTCGCCCTGCGGGGCGACAAATTCGCCCACCGCCATGGTCAGCAGCACCAGCGGAATCGCGGTTTTCATTACCGCCAGCGCCACCTGCAGACGGGTAAAGCCGGAGGCCTGCATCACCACCAGCTCGCTGCGCTGCGCCAGCGTGCCCAGCCCCAGCAGCGCGCCCAGCAGTGCCGCCATCGGGAAGAAGATCTCGATATCTTTCGGCACGCTGAGCAGCGTGTAGTAACCGGCATCCAGCGCGGTATACGCGCCCTGCCCGGTTTTACGCAGCTGATCGACGAACTTAATGATGCCCGACAGCGACACCAGCATGAACAGCGTCATCATGATGGTGTTGAAGATGGTTTTGCCGATATAGCGGTCAAGGACCTTAAACATCACACGGATCCTCCACGGCTAAAGCGCGCGCGGAAACGGCGCATCGGCACGGTATCCCATACGTTAAGCGCCACCGCCAGCGCCAGATACGCCAGGTTGACCACCCACATCCAGATCGCCGGATCAAACCGGCCTTTCGCCGCGTTGGAGCGCAGCGAGCTCTGCAGCAGGAAGAAGATCAGGTAGAGTAACATTGCCGGCAGCATCGACAGCACGCGGCCCTGACGCGGGTTAACCACGCTGAGCGGCACCACCATCAGCGCCATCACCAGCACAGCGAACACCAGCGTCAGACGCCAGTGCAGCTCCGCCTGGAACTGCGGCGTTTTGGTTTTTATCAGCGTGCTGATATCGGCCTGATCGGCATCGTTAGGATCGAGCACCGCCTCTTTGTACCCCACCAGCGCCTGATAATTGACGAAGTCGGTAATACGGAAGTCACGCAGCAGCGCCGTGCCTTCAAAGCGTGTGCCTTTGTCCAGCGTCACGGTCTGCGAGCCATCTTTGTGCTGCTCCATGTGACCGCTGTCGGCCAGCACCACCGATGGCCGTGCATTGCCCTTCGGTCGCAGCTGCGCCAGGAACACGCTGCCGAACTTGTTGCCTTTCACGTCTTCGACGAACAGCACGGTATTGCCGTCGCTGGAGGTCTGGAACTGCCCCGCCGCCAGCGCAGCCGCTCCCGGGTTGGCTTTGGCATTTTGTGTCACTTCATCCTGATAGCGCGAGGACCACGGGCCAAGCCAGATCACGTTGACCGCCGCCACCAGCGAGGTGAACAGCATCAGGATCATCGCCGCTTTAATCAGGACACCTTTACCCAGCCCGCAGGCGTGCATCACCGTAATTTCACTTTCGGTGTACAGCCGCCCAAGGGTCATTAAAATCG